>JBIIOL010000026.1:0-14491 GCA_044336965.1 Pirellulales bacterium
CCCCAGTTGTGTCTACGCATGCCCGCACAACGCCGCGTTCCGCATGAGCGGTCAGGACCTGCTGCGGATCGTGGCGAGCCGCCGCGATGGAGCAGCGTTGCAGCGGTGAGGCCGTCAGTTGGCAGTTGGAGCAGTCGTGCGGAGTCCGGTGCGAAAGCGGATCCGCCGGCTCGCGCCGGGGGATCGCGGGTGCATCTCGCGTGCCTCGACCTACCGGATATCTTCCAACGCGGCGGCGATGGCCCTGAGTTCCTCCGCCACGGCCCGGGCGTCGTGATCGTGCGGGCTGTCGAACCGTATCCCGCGGCCTGCGACGTTTTCGGGGAATTCCAGCAGGCTGCGGAGTTTCGTGAGCCGAGCCTGGGCAGCTGCCAGCGACCCCGGCGGCGTGCCGCGGGTGGTGGCGCGGGCAGCCACCGCCTCGAGGGCCGCCAGGGCCGCGGTCGCCTCATCCCAGTCGGCGGGATCGGTCTGGTCGACGACCCGTCTGGCGATCGTTCCGGCCGACATGTCCGCCAGCGCCGGGTGCACGTGGGCCCGTGCGGCGTCGATCGAGTCGAGGCAGGCCAGGATCGTCGCGGCGTCGGGCCGCTCCCACCAGCGGTGCTCCGCGTCGTGGCGAAAGGCCTTGAGCTTCGCTGCCGTATCGGCCGGCGCCGCGAGAGCGAGCAGGGCCCACTGCAACGGCTCGAGTCGCGGGGTGCCCTCGGGCGGCGCATCCAGTGATGTCTGTCGGGGTACGGCGGCCGTGTCGCCATCGCGATCGACCGCGGCGACCGCCGGTCGATGGCATCCGTAGCAGTCGAAGGCGGTGAACTCGGGCCAGACGTCGGCCTTCAAGCCCGACCGTTGTCGCGTGGACGCCCCGGCCTGTTGGGCGATCTGATTGAGGAAGGCATGCACCGTGCCAAGCCGACCGAGCGCCCACTCGTCGAGCGGATCAAGCGGCGTGGAGCCCGGCGCGGAGGCTGCAGTTGACGCGGGTGCGGCTGCGAAACGATCCCGCCAGTGGGGCGGCTCGGCCTCCTTGAAGGACCGCAGTTCGAAGGCGAGCCGGGGATGGCCCGCCGCGATCAGGTCGTGGCTCACTTCCCGGGGCGAGCCATCGGCTGCGGGTGGGCCGCCCACATGGCAGCCCGCGCACTGCTGCGCGCACAGAAATGGATCGGCGAGATCGACCATGCCCTGCGTGTTGCCGGCGGCCCGCCAGCCTGGCACCGTGTGGGCCACCAGCCAGTCGCCGGCCGGGCCGTGGCATGACTCGCAACTGACGCCCTCGCGTGCCGTCGGGCCGCGGCCGGTGGCATGGCAGCCGATGCAGGCGGTGTGTTCGTGGGCGGGCACCATGGGCCGCGACGGATCGCGGGCGGCGAGGAGCGTTACGATCTGCGCGGCGAGCGGTTCGTGGAGCACGCGTTCGGCCCGCGTGTGCGGATCACGGGTGGCCCAGACCGTGTAGCTGCTCTGCCAGGCCGCGTGCCCCTCGACCGCGGAGGCATGGCATCCCGACGACGTACAACTGCCTGCTCCGAGCAACGCCCGCGGCGGCTGTACGGGCCGGGTTGGATTGGCTGCTGTCGCATCAGGGCTCGCGGCCGACAGGCGGTCGGCCGTTCCCCGCGGCCGCACAGCCAGCAGGGCGAGCCCGGCGAGGGCGGCCGCTCCCAGCACGGCAGCGATGAACGACGACGTGCTGCGGGCGGTGACGGGACGGCTGCTCGCGTCCTGTCGTTGGGAACGATCAGTCGGGGAGGCCATGCAATACGCCTCCTGGCAGCGATCGGGCAGCACTGGCGGTGGGAGCCGCGGTCGTGATGGCCTGATGCGGCCCGAGCCCGTGATAGCCGTGGCACTCCACGCAGTCGAATCGGGCGCCGCCGATCGGCTTGCCGGTCGTCACGTCGTGCGCTGCCGGCGCGTGGCATGTCGTGCATGATTCCCGTCCCGCGATCATGACGGTGCCGTTATCGAGCGGTGACCCGACGGGCAGTCCGGCAACGCTGTCGCGACCACCATCCGCGGCGTCGGACGCGTCAGGGTAGGCTGCGGCATGGCACTCGCGACAGTCAAACGAACGGTGCGGCCCGTGGTCGAACCGCGCCTTCGTGAGCCAGATATCAGGCACGTTGGTTGGAGCGATGTCGAACCAGGGAAGCCGTGCACCGGCGGCCGGTGCCGCGGCCGGGAGCAGCCGCGCCGCATCGGCCGGCGACGCGTCGCGAAGCTCGTGGCACTTTTCGCATGTGCCTCGCGTAAAGGTCAGGGCCTGACTCAGCCGGGCCTCCACCAGTGACCGCACCTTGGCTGAGGCGGCATCGCCCTGTTGCGCGGCTGGCAACGGACGACGGACGGGGGCCGCATCGAGCAGCGTGGCATCGCCGGCTAACGCCTGCTGGAGATAGTTCGATTCCAGAAACCTGGCGATGCCGGCGGCATCGAGGCCGTGTGGCATCACTGCATTCGGTTTGACCAGCGTCAGCTCTGCCGTGGCATCGCCATAGGTGGCGGAGGTGCCCTTTTCGCCCGCCAGGCCCTCGAATGGCAGTTGGTGGCAGGCGGCACAGTGCCGCTCGAATTCAACCGGCAGGCTGTAGGCACCGGGTGGGGTTGCGGCCAGAGCCGCGCTCACCGTCCGCACGGAAGTCGACGACAGCGACGAGCCAAATTCATGACACGACGCGCATGAGAGTTGCACGAGGTCGTGCTCGCCCGCTCCCGCCGCCTGATAGCGGCCGCGGTCGGCGGCGGCGAGCATGCCGTAGGTCCACGGTCCGGCAGGCCCCGTGCCGGTGGTCGTTGGGCCGAAGGTGAGGCCCGCCCGCATGTGGCGGCCGTGTGAAAACTTCAGACGACCCGGGTCGTTGGCGAGGCTGGCGAAGGCGGGATGATGCTCGTTGTCGAAACGGGTGATCGGTGTCGTGACCCCGGTCGGCGGCACCGCGGCGTTCACGATCCGGTGAGCTGAAATGTCGGCATGGCAGGCCGTGCAGGTCTGATCGGCGACCCTTGTGATGTCGGCGCCGCGACCACGATGATCGGCATGGCACGATGCACACGAGCCCACCTCCGCCGTCATCTGCAGCGGGTGGTGCGCCGGCCCGCGGTGACACGCCTCGCACTTGCCATCCATCGACTGCCGCGTCGCTGCCGTCGACAGCCAGGTGTTGTCCTTGATTGGCGAGAAGGGCACGTGGCAGGCGTTGCAGTCATTTTCCCATTTCGCGTGCACCGCAGTCACGTCGCCGGGCGAATGGTGGAGCCGGGTGTCGAACGCGCCCCACACGGCCCAGGCCGCCCCGAGCCCGAGGCAGGCGACGATCAGCCACCAGCGGGCCTGCTGAAACCGGCTGCGGCGGTGAAAATACGACCGATCGATCCGCGACACCTGGCCGCGTGACGTCTGCCGATTGGATGCTGATCCGGAGAACTCTGGCATGGCTCACCAATACCAAAGGGCGACGGGGATGTGGATCGCCAGCAGCACGCCCAGAGCCACCGACAGTGGCACGTGCACGAGCAGCCAGCCATGGAGCCAGTGGTGGAGCCGCGCCTGCAGATCAAACTGGCGACGTCGCTCGCAGGCCTGTTCCAACCGGTCGATCAGATTCGCTGCTGCCGCAGGGCTGGCCGCCCGCAGGGTGGCGAATGTCCGTGCCGCCGCGTGCGGCTGCGCGATCGCCGCGCCGGAGGCAACGCCGTCCAGCAGGTAAGGCCGGATCTCCGTGGCGAAGGCGCGGCGGATCGGCAGGGTTCCAGGGATGGCTGCGTAGAGAGCCAACGTTTCGACCACCTTCCCCTGAATGCCTGTCATCGACCGGAATCCGGTGATGACGGCATGGTCGTCATCATCGGCATCCTCTTCATCTTCGTCGTCCGGAGGACCATGCCGACTCGCGTTGTCTGCTGCGTGGCCGGCAGGGTCGTGCTCGCACATCGCTTCGACGATTTTTTCGACATCGCGGCACTGCTGGCGGGCGACGTGTCCGATCTGTTCGTAGATCGTCTCCGCCGGCACGTGGTCGAGCATGGCCTGAGGCAGGTATTGCTGCAGGACGAGCCCCCAGACGCCGCTGGCGATCACCAGGAAGAAGAGCACCATGAGCGCCCAGTTGAGCAGGCCACCGATGAACAGCAGCCGGGCATGCATGAGCACCAGAGGTACGGCCAGGATGCCGAGCCAGACATGCGCCCGCAGCCACGACTGCGCCGAGCCCAGCCGCCATGAGCGGACCCGTTTCCGCGGCCAGAGCAGCAGTTCGAAGCCGATGATCAGGCCGCCCACGATGCCCGCCGCCAGCCCGGTGCGACTGCTGCCGCCCGGCAAGCGGCCATCAGCGGCCCATTCAGAGGCATACGCGACCGACGTCGCCACCGTTGCGAGACAGATTGCGATGATCCACCGCCTGTCTTTCGGCCATGTCTTGCCGCCGATGATCACTCGTGCCTCCAAATCCCTTCAGCCTGGTGCCCGATGTCACTCGGCCGGATCGGCAGACGCGTCCGGCGTTCCATGCTGCCTGAATGTACTAACCCCGATATTCACCCTCATAGTGCGGGTTGGCCGGCACTGCGTCGGGGCCGTTCGCGGCGACAATAGTGTCGTGGAAAACCCCGCGGGATACGAGGGTGGTGGCAGGAAAAAGTTCTGGGCTCCATGTGAGGGGCGGAATCCGCCGACGAAAATTCCGAAGGGAAGGCCGGCATGGTGGTGCCGAAAATGCGTGCATGGATGCTCGCGGCAGCGTTGCTGTGGGCGGCTGCGCACGGCTGGCTGGCAGCCGCGGCGATGCCGGAACAGCTGCCTCCGCCGGTGGCCGAACCAGTGGTGGCGTTGCCCGGCGAGGCCTGCATCGTGGGGCCGCATGGGGCCGGCCACGATGGCCAGCCCGAGCCGTATGCCGGCATGGTGCCCGACCGGGCCGTAGCGGCGCTCGGAGTGGCCTCATGTGCGACGGTGAGTTGCCACGGCGGCCCGTCGTCCGGCGACCACGACGTGCAGTCGTTCGCGGCGACGATCTTTGCCAGCCGCGATCCTCATGCCGACGCCTACGAGGTGCTGCACAGCGAGCGGTCCAAGCGGATGGCGCGGCTCCTGGGCATCGGCCCGCCGCACCGGGCGCAGCAGTGCCTCGTCTGCCATTCGGTGCAGGACATGGCTGCGGAGCGACTCCCGCAGGGGGTGCTCGCCGACGGGGTCGGCTGCGCGGCCTGCCACGGCGATTCGACCCAGTGGCAGCAGGTGCACATGCTGCCTGAATGGAAGACGCTGCCGCGCGAGTCGCGGGCGGCCCTCGGCTACCGCGATCTGAGCACACCGCTCGCACGGGTGGAGACCTGCGTGCGGTGCCACGTGGGCGACGCCGACCACGAAGTGAACCACGATCTGATCGCCGCCGGACATCCGCGGCTGTTCTTCGAGTTTGCAGCCTACCAGCGATTGGAGCCCCGGCACTGGAGCCCACAGGGCAAGGCCGAGGAGGCGGCCGACTTCACGGCGCGGTCATGGTCGGTCGGTCAGGCCGCCACGCTCGCGGCAGTGGCCGAGCTGTTGGCTGTGCGGGCCGAGCGGGCGCACGATGCCGTTGGATCTGGCAACGCCCATCGGTGGCCCGAGTTCGCCGAGTTCGACTGTTACTCGTGCCATCGCGCGCTCGGCCCTGAAGCGACCGCCGCAAGCCGCGAGCCCGCGCTGCGGAGGCCGCGGCCAGGCCAGCCGTCGTGGCAGCCCTGGCAGGTGGCCGGGGCGCGGCTGCTGCGGGCCGGGATGGAAGGGGCCATGCCGCTGGACGGGACCGCTGGGACGAATCTGGAGCGCAGCGCTGTCGACATCCAGACCCTGCTCGACACCCAGTGGGCCGTCGCGGATCGCGAGCGGCTCAGCCGGGTGCTCCTCGAGGCGCGTGGGCTTGCCATTGCGGCCCACCGGGGTGCTGCCGACATCAACGGTCGGCCACTCGTCGCCGTGGACGCCTCGCATGCCACGCTCGATGCGATCACAGCGGCGCATCCGGCGGATTGGCAGACCTGGGACGCGGCCGTGCAGACCTATCTGGCGATGGAGGCGGGCCGGCAGGGCGGGCCGGCCACCATCGGTGTCTGGCGGAGCGGCCAGCATCCAGCCGTGGCGGTGTCGACCTCAGCGTCTCGGCGGTCGCTGGACGATCTCCGCGCAAGCCTGCGTTTTCCGCCGGCTACCGACGCGCCGGGGCTGTTCGATCCTCGCAGCTTTCAGCGGGCGAGGCGGGGAGTACCATGAGCAGGGTCTGGAATCGCAGTGAGCGGTTCGCTGCACCAGTCGGCTGCCGGGATGGGTTGCGCATGAACAGGCTTCTGTCACGCCTCGTCGGTGCGTTGGCTGCTTCGGGCCTGGGGCTGGCGTTGCTGACGGGCTGTTCCTGGTGGAGCCACGGTCGGGCGGCCTTCGCCGCTGACGATGTGCAGACGCTGCCCGCGCCGCAGCCGGTGGAACCGCTGGCAATGGAGCCGCGGCCGGCGTTTGCCGCCAAGGGCACCGATCTCTGCGTGCGTTGCCATCGCAGCGAGCAGACCGCGTGGGTCGACGCTTCCACGACCGCGACGTGGCGGCACGACGCCCACAGCCGCGCGCACCTGGCCCTCACATCCGACAATCCGCGGACCCGCGGCATGGAGGCGGTGCTCGGCATCAAGGCCGCCAGCACTGCCGCGTGCATCGCCTGCCACACGCATCCGGCCGGCGAGCCCGCCGTCGAGGAGGAGACGGCGCTCGTGCACGCGGGCATCAGCTGCGAGACCTGTCACGGGGCCGGCTCGGGATATTTGGAGCCCCACATGGAGAAGCGGTGGCGGTTTCTCTCCTCGGCCGAGAAGGAGGCGCTCGGCATGCACGACCTGCGCAATCCCGTTCGCAAGGCGGAGAACTGCCTGTCGTGCCATCTCGGCGACGTGGCTTCCGGGAAGGTGGTCACGCATGCCATGTATGCGGCCGGGCATCCGCCGCTGCCCGCCTTCGAGATGGAGTCGTTTGGCAAGGCCATGGGGCCGCACTGGAAGCGGGTCTGGGAGAAGTCGCCGCAGATCCGACAGCAGGCGGCGGAGGCCGGCTACCGCACCGAGTCTGCGAGCGAATCGCAGCGATCCCTCATCGGCGGGCTGGTGGCCCTGCGGCAGTCGACGAAACTGGTCGACGAGTATGCGTCGGCCGCGGCAAACGCTTCGACGGAGCGGCCTTGGCCGGAACTTGCGCTCTATGACTGCCAGGCCTGCCACCACGAACTACGTGTGCCGAGCGCGCGGCAGGAGGCAGGCTACGGTGGACTCGTGCCAGGCAGGCCCTCGCTGGTGCGGTGGCCCCGCGGTCTGGCCGGCGTGGCATTCACGGAGGCCGGCATGCCGACCGACGTCGATGCACTCGTTGCTCCATGGGTGGCCGCCCTCAACGTCCGGCCGTTCGGCGAAGCGGCCGGTCTGCGGGCGGCCTCGGATTCGGGTGACCATCTGGTGCGGATCGACCAGGCCATCACGGCGCTGGCGGCGGTGCCACGCGACGCGATCGGCGCTGCAGCCAAAACCGAGGTTCGGAACCGCGAACGCATTGCGTCGCTCTCCGCCGCAGGAGGCCGGTGCGGCGATCTCGAAACGGCGCGGTTGCTCGGGTGGGTGATGACAGCGGCCCTGCGGGAGGATGCGTCGTGGCCGGAGGATCGTCGGGCCGCGGCGATCGCCGCCCTGGAGTCGTCACTCGGGCTTGGCTTTCCGTCGCCGGCCTATCCGCAGCCGCCGTCGCCGGAGAAACCCTTTTGGCAGACGTCGCTGTCGGCGGCGCGAGATGCCGACATGGCCGCGATCCGCGAGGCGTTTCTGCAAGCCTCACCCAAGCGGGCCCAGTGAATCCCCCGGCTCGCGCCGGGGGCTTGTATGAGATTCACGCCGTCATCCATACAAGCCCTGCGCGTCAGCGATGGGATCACGGGTGATTCACCGGCCTGCCGGCGCTGCTGGCAGCGGCAGCGGCAGCGGTAGCGGCTCTGGCCGGGGCTGCGACAGCGGACGCGGCGGCTGTGGGCCGATCACGCGGTAGAGTTCGGCGTCGAACGGATCGTCGCTCACCTTCCACGCCTTGCCGTCACGGAGATACATCCGCTCCGTTTCCTCGCGGTTGAACGGCCGCGCACCGATTCGGCCAAACACGGAGAGCTGGTTGCCCGTTTCGTCGACCGCGCGGTCGCGATCGACACCCTCCGAAACGGAGAGTGCCAGGCCGCCCTTCGTGACGGGATAGGTCGCCACCAGTTGCGGCTCCGGCCGCGGGCTGAAGCCGACGTTGCCCGGCGTGTCGGGCGTGGTCAGCTGGACGACCCGCAGCCCGTTGGCGCCGTCGGCGACATAGGCAAACTCGCTCACGTAGGTGATACCGAGCTTCACGTCGCGGGCGTCGTTCATGCAGCCGCCGGCGTCGAAGATCTGGTCGATGAAGGGGGCGTGCGGATCGGTGACGTCCACGATCACGAGCCCCTGCGGGCCGCCGGCCACGTAGGCATACGTGCGGGCCACGTAGACGGCATTGGCCTGCGGCAGTGGCACCGTGGAGACGAGTTGCGGGGCCGTGGGGTCGGTGATGTCGAAGGCTTTAAGCCCCTCGCGATCGCAGATGAATGCGTAGCGGAACTGGATCGCAATGGAGCGGGGATCGACGACCTGCGGCGAGGGAATGACCGCCACCACCTCCGGGCAGGTCGGCTTCTCGATCGAGACGACCACGACGCCGGCGTTGCAGCAGATCCAGGCCCGCGTGCCCGCGATCGTGATGCTGCGCGCGCCGCGGAGGATGCCGTTCGGATTGAACGTGACGTCTTTCTTCAGGAAGTTGTTGAGCGGATTACCGTCGAGCAGCGTGCCAGCGCCCACCATCACGAGGCCCTCCTCGAGGTCGGTGACGTAGAGATAGCCATACATCGCGTGCACCGGCTGCTCGAAGTTCTCCGGGGCGTGCGTCCGCGTCGGATCGGGGGCGGTGGTCGAGGGCGCGGCCACGCCGGTGGCGTAGGGGGTCTTCACGTAGAACTGCTGGCCCAGCGGCGACACCGGCGCGGTGGTGATCCGCTGCGAGAAGCCCTTGTCGTCGATGAAGGCTACGTCGAAGACGCGGAGGCCGTCGGCGCCGCATGCGGCGTAGAGATACTCGCCCCGCATCTGTACCTGCAGCACCTCGCGCCGCTTGAGGGGGTTCAGGAGTTTCTCGGCCACGTCGGCTGCCTGGTGGTGGTGCGCCACCTGCAGCACGCCGTCGTTGGCGATGTGCTTGCCAAAATCATCCGGAAACGCGATCCGGTGGAACTCGCTGCCGATCACCGCCTGCGGTTCCTGCTGCTCGGTCACGACCACGCCCGCCAGGCCGCCCGTGCCCATGCCGACCCAGGCGTAGCGGCCGATGAAGTTGGTGTAGTTCGTGCCCTGCATCAGCAGCTGCGCCATGATCGCGTTGTTGTCGTTGGCCTTCGAGACGTGGCAGTCGGTGCACATCTTCGTCTCGTGCGTGCCCGGCTTGGACGAGGAATAGTCGATCGGACCATCGCCGCGGACCGGACCGCCGCGGACGGTGTGGGGCACGTTCGTGCTGAAGGCGATGCCGCTCAAGCCCTCGGCTGAGATCGTCTGCTGCTGCACGTAGATCGACTCGCGGTTGTTGTTGTAGGAGCCGACGTGGATGGCGCAGCTCGATCGCGACGGCCCGATGCGGTTGCCCGTGGCGTTGCCGTCGCGGGCCAGCATGTAGACATCGTCGCGGAGCGTTTGGAAGTTGTAGGCGGTGAGGTTGCGGGTGACCTCGCCCTCGTAGTGCAACACCGGCGACTTCTTGTTGGCCCGCTGCGGTAGGTGGCAGCCGAAGCAGCTCGGATTCCACGAACTGTGGCAGGAGATGCAGCTCATCGAGTCGTTCTTGTGGGCACAGGGCCGCGTGTCGCCGGGGAGCGCCCCCCATTCGAGGACTCCGTCGCCGCCCATGCGGACCGTCTTGGCGAAGGCTGACTTGGCGTTGTAGTGCGGGCTCTGCGGATCGATGGTCGCCCTGGTCTGCTTGATCTCCCAGGTGAGGTTCTCCTCGACCATCGAGTTTTGATAGATGCGGTCGCCCTCGACCACGAACCGCTTCTTGCCCGACGGCGTGCGGAGCGTTCGCAGGTCGCGGCCCCCCTCGGGGCTCGACGTGTTGGAGGCGGGGCCGCTGGTCTTCAGGGTCGCCACCCGCTCGGCGGTGCCGTGGCAGTCGACACAGGTGATCTCGATGGCGGCGCGGACCTCGCCGTAGAGCTTCGTGTTGCCGTGCATGTCCTGGATGAAGTGGCAGTCGATGCAGTGCATGCCGCGCTCCATGTGGATGTCGAGCATGTGCACGGGAAGCCCGTCGCGCTCGTGCGCCACGGCCACCTCCTCGCGGCGGATCTCCTCGGCTGTCTTCTGGTCGGCTCCGCGGTAGATCTCCTTGATCCGCTCCGGCATCTTCACGGCCGCCCGCAGGGCCGCGTTGCCCGTGTCGGCGACGATGTCGCCTTTGTGGTCGAGCAGGTTGCCCTTGCGGTCGTGCTTGAAGACGGCCCGGAAGGCCCAGCCGTGGCCGTGGAAGTCGCCGAACTGCGTGTGCTTCGTGCGGTCGTTCAGGTCGCTCAGGTTGGCGAGGAACTCGGGGTCGGAGAGGAGGTTCTTCGCCGACGACTCGTTGGGATTGTTGAACGCGGCATTGATCACCTCCTCCGACGTCGGATATTTCTGTTCTTTCGGATAGATCAGGTCGCTGTCACTCTCCTCGTCCCACCACATGTAGCCGATGTAGCTGTTCATCACGGTCGTGCCGGGATGGATGTGGCAGACGATGCACTGGCTGGTGGGAATGCCGTTGCCGGGCGCGAACTGGTGGTGGATGGGGTGGCCGCTCTCCTGCTTCGGGATCGTGGGATCGACGGAGAAGCTTTCGCCGCGGTTGCCGAACTTCGCGTAGGGACCGGAGTGGACCGGCGAACGGTCGTTGGCGTAGACGACGTGGCAGCCGGTGCAGCCGCTGGAGCGGTAGTCGCCGGGATGGTCGTTGGTGCCGAGGAAGTTGAGCGTTGGGTCGAGCAGCCGTGTCTTGGTGAGGCCGATCATGACGGGGTCGGTGCGGTTTTCGGTGCCGAGGCCGCGGTTGCTCAGTCGCGTGCGGGGCCTGCCGTTCTCCTCGAGCCGTTCGGGGTTGCCCACCTCCGGTCGGAAGCGGCCGCCGCGTTCGAAGATCCGCAGGATGTTGCCGGGCTGCGATCGTTCGAACCGCGGCAGCGGATCGAGCGTCGCCACGACCGACTTGTAGTTCATCTCGTACTCGGTCGGCGGCGGCACCGTCTGCAGTCGCTGGCCCGCGCCGTGCATGCTGTAGCTTTCGCCGAAGCCGGATCGTTTGTTGGGGATCGATCCGTTGTTGTAGAGGGCGGCGTTCCAGAGCATGCAGCCGTGGGTCATCATGCTCTTTTGCACCTGCAGCACGATCGTCGAATGGCAGCCGCCGCAGGCGATGGGGGCAACGCGGAGGTCGCCGGGATTCACGAAGCGGATGAACTCGGGTGACTCGTGGTTGAGAAGCGTGTAGGACCGGACCGGATTGGCGGAGCCCGGCCAGGCCTCGCATTCCTTGGGGTGGATGTGGGCGGCCTGCTTGGTGAGGGCATCGGCGTTGCCGCCGTGGCAGTCGGTGCAGCCGAGACGCACGTTCGGGCTGCGGTGCATGTCGCCCACACCGGCATGGCAGGTGATGCAGCCCTGGCTCTTGGCCGCGGCGGCAGCGGCTGTCTGGCCGGTGAGATCGGGGCCGAGGTGTTCTTCAGCCAGTGGCAGCGGGTTGGCCGGATCCGCCGGTGGGCGCGGGGTTGCCAGTTCGACCGCCGGCAGTGGCACCGGCAGTTCCCGGGCCACTCGCATCGGCGGCGGGCCCGCGTCGGGCGGTGCGGCTCTCACGATCAGGGCGACGGCAAGCGACGCACTGAACAGCGCAACCGCCGTCACTATCCGCGTCAGGGCATAAGGCCGCATCGGCATGCGATGAACTCCATTTCACGCAGCGACGAGTCGTCTTGGCCCAGCCTTCGGGGCTGCAGGACCATCGATCTAAACGGCTCACCGAGAATATGATCGCATGATCTGCTGATACGAGTCAATCAGGAAAGATGGGCGACATAGCCGGTCTGGCGTGTCTGCGGCCGGTCATATTCCGCGGGCGGAGAGTGCCGCGGCGACGGCGGCGAGCTGTTCCGGGGTGTTCACCGAAAGCGTCTCGCTCTGGTCGAGACAGGGGACGGCGTCGACCACGCGGCCCTCGGCCAGCAGCATCCCCGGGCAGTCGGTGATGTAGTATTCCCCAGCGGCATTGGCGTTGTTGAGCCGCGAGAGCGCGTGCAGCAGGGCCCGCGCCTCGAACACGTAGGTGCTCATGTTCACCTCGCGGATGCCTCGCTGTTCAGTCGTGGCATCCTTCTCCTCGACGATGCCCACAAAGGCTCCTGTGGCATCCCGCACGATCCGGCCCAGGCCGGTGGGGTCGCTCGTGACGGCTGTGCCGAGCAGGCAGGCGGCCTGCAGTTCGGCAAAGCGGCGCAGCAGGCCGGTGACGCTCTCGGGACGCAGCATTGGCGAGTCGCCGCAGACGATCACCACGGGGCGGCGGGCATCGGATGCACTTTGACGGATCCGTTCCTCGATCAGCGAGGCCGCCGCTGCGACGGCGTCACCCGTGCCGCGTTGCTCCTTCTGAACAGCGAACGAGACGCCCGGCAGATTGGCGAGGGCCTCCTCCACCAGCGCGGCGCGGTAGCCGACGACGACGATCCGGTCGGTCACCCCGGCGGCTGAGAGCGCGTCGAGCACCCAATGCACGAGCGGCTTGCCGGCAGCTTCGAAGAGTACCTTCGGCAGATCGCCTCCCATCCGCGTGCCGCGGCCTGCCGCCATGACAATGGCGATGGGAGACTGATCGGTGGGAGTGTGGAACGTCGTCATCGGTGGCTCCCGGGGCGGTTGCGGGAGGCTACCGCGCCGGAGCCTCGCTGCGAAAGACGAAGCCACCCTTCTTGTTGCCGATCACGATGTCGACGCGGCCGTCGGCATTCACGTCGCCCACGGCAAACTGCGTGCCCACGCCCGAGGCGTCGTCGATCTTGTGCGGCACATACCTCACTGCATCGGCGCCGGTCTTGCCGCCCTCCCGCACCAGTTCGAACCAGTAGAGCAGGGCGGGGCCGCCCGGATCGGGGTCGCCCTTGGGACCATGGGCCCAGAACCGCTTGCCGGTGATCACATCCTTGAGGCCGTCGCCGTTGACGTCGACCACATGCACCGCATGGGCCTGCGAAAACTGCACGCCGTCGAGCGAGCCTTCGGCGGCGGCCGGCAGGATCGCATGCTCCACGAAGTCGATCTCGCCGTCGGCCTTTTTCACGTGCTCGAACCAAGAGAGGCCATAGCCGTGGGCGACCAGGCTCGTGATCACGTCCTGATCGCCGTCGCCATCGACGTCGTAGACGTGCATCTGGGCTCCACCCTTCCCGAAGGCAACGGGATGCTTCTTCCAGGGCTCGCCGGAGGCCTTTTCCGGCTGTTCCCACCAGCCCTCGGCCATCAGCAGGTCGGCCCGTCCGTCGCCGTTCACGTCGCCGATTCCCAGACCGTGCTGATACTGCCCCCACTTCGCCGGCTCCGAGCAGGGTTCGAAGATCCAGCGTTCGGTGCCGGTCGGCTCACTCGGCCGGGCGAAGCCGAGCACGCCGCCGGTGTGAAACACCAGTTCGGGCTTGCCGTCGCCAGTGACGTCGGCGAAGGCGGGCGACTCGTTGTCGACGACCGGAAACGCGAGGTGGCGCTTCCATGCCCCATTGTCTTTCGCCCCAGCCTCTTTCGCGGATTCCTTGCCGGGATTCTTGAACCACGCCACCTCCTTGCCGGGCCAGACGTTGGCCATCACGTCGAGCCAGCCGTCGCCGTCGATGTCGGCCACGAAGGTGATGAAGTTGTTGGAATATTTGTTCGGGTCGAAATCCTCCGCAGGATAGATCTCGTGCCGTGTGTTGAAGTCGGGGCCCGCGTACCAGAAGGGCCCGTAGATGGCATCGACGTGGCCGTCGCGGTCGATGTCACCGATGCCGGCGCCCTCGGCGTGGAACTTCTCCGTGAGCTGAATCTTCGTGAAGCCGCTGCCGGTGGGCTCGGCGGCCTGAACGGTCAGACACCAGCACGCCAGTGTGAGCGAGGCAACCCATGCGAGACTGTGTGGCGTTCGCAGCGTGAATCGCATCATGCGCAGGATTCTCCCCGTCGATCGATGTGGCACCGCATGGCTTCGACGGTGGCCTCGAGGGCACGCGTCAGTCAGTGAAAAAGAGTGGAGGCGGCGGGAGTCGAACCCGCGTCCCGTGATGTTTCAGCCCAGACGTCTACGTGTGTGTCCGGTCAATTTAAGTCTCGCAGGCGCGCCCCCGGCCGACAGGGTGCGTCG
>JBIIOL010000353.1:0-4337 GCA_044336965.1 Pirellulales bacterium
ACGAACACCCGGGACGGCCAGACGCCCGGGGCCGCGTCCCCCTGTTCGCTGCCGGCCGGTGTCTGATCGGCATGGAACGTGGTCACGTCCGGGGCTGCCGCCACGGCGGCGGCCGGAAGGGGCCAGCGTGCGGCCACCTCGGGCGGCACGACCAGGCTGCGTTCGAGTTCGATGGTCGACAGCGTCAGCGACGGAGTGGTCTGGATTGCGATCCCTCCGCCAGCCCAGGCCTCGGCCGGCACCCGCAACAACGGCAGCGGAGCGGTGCGGTCACCGATCGGCGCCACGGCGTCGATCACCAGCGGCGTGCGTTCTCCGATGCAGCGACGAGGCACGTCGATCAGGATCGCAGCCCCCCCTTCGACGACGCTCCACGAAGCCTCGTCCAACGCATCGTCCCCTCCGCTGACCGCGATCCGCGTCACCAGCACTGCGGCATCCTTCTCGATGCGGATCTTCCCTGAAAGCCAGGAGTTCATCGGCTGCACTCGCACGTGCAGCAGCGCCTGCCGTCCATGGATGCCCACTGCGGCCCACATCGAGAGCATGGGCGAAGGAGAGGCATCCTTGACGATCGATAGATCCAGACTTTCCCTCGGTCCGGTTTCGATCTGCCAGACGACCGGCGCGTCAACCTGTCGGCCGGCACCTCCCGTGGCTGTTTCCTGAGGCGCTTCACCGACGCGAGAGGCGAGCAAATCGCCGGCGATCACCGGCTGAACGCCACGGGGAAGCCGGAGAGTGACCGAGGACACGAGTGATGGAACGAGCGGAAGCGTGAACCGTGCCGCATCATCCGCCCCGGGCGACGCACTGCAGCGGAAGTCGCAGGTGTAGGTGCCGGGTTCGGGCGTTGCCACTGCAGCGGTGCCATCACGTCGGCCAAAGACGACCGCCTCGCCCATGCCCGCCCCCGTCCGCATCGAACCCGACCGCACCTCCAGATTGCCCAGCGGCATCTCCCGGGCCGAGAAAAGCCGCGGAAACCGAGTCCCTCCAGACTCTTCCGCAAAGCCACCGACATCAAACGACACCGTGCCCGCGAGGCTGCCATCATCGGTCAGCGACACGAGATACCTCGCGGCATCGGCCAGCGGATGCAGTGCAGGCGAGGTGGGCTCGCGCAGCCCGGCCCGACCGCCGGCCGAAAGCCTGGCGATCCCTTCTTCGAATTCACGGGCCGACATCGGCACATACCGCGACGGTCCCAACGGGATGTCCGACAGCCTGCCCGCAGGCACATGAACACGCATGAATTCGAGCGGCGCGATCTCGGCCTCGCGGTCTGTCGCCCGCGGGGTGGCGGCTTCCTCGGCCCGGCCTGACGGCGGCGCGGTGCACAGGCATCCGATCAGCCCCACCACCATGCCACCCCACCACAGGCGTGACGGACCGACGGTCGGACGGCCGACGATCCTGCTGCCGGACGAGGTGTTCATGGCTGGTCCCGTCCGGCGGCGGTGGCCCCTTCCCGCTGCGGCGGCGACGTGGGCGTGATGATGAGCGATGGCTGCGGCGCGACCTGCGTCAGCGAACTCGCCGAAACGACCGCCGGCGAAACCCGCGCCGGCGACGAGGTGGGCGGGTGCCGATGGAGGACAAGCCTCAGCAGCGCGGCCAGGATCGCCAGGGAAACTCCGGGCAAGGCGGCCTGCGCGACGAGTGGAGTGAGTTCCGGCAACAGGGCAGCCGCGAGGCTCGCGATCGCAGCGAGACCGAGCAGCACAGGCATCGTCATCAGCCATGGTAGATAGACGGCCAACAATCCGAGGGCGAGCACGGGAGCCGAAACCGCGAGCACCAGGAGCCATGTCGGCAACACCCAGATCCGGCTCTGGCCCGGCGTCCCGACACCCGAAAAGACGACACGCGAACCGGCGCCGGGCACGTCTGCGGCCAACTCGACCGACGGTGCCAGCCGCGGTTCGGCAGAAAGGCCAAACGACGGCGCGGGCTGCCGGGCAGGAGAGCAACTGGCGTTCAGCCACGCGGCCAGCACGTTGCGTGACACGACCGGCACGCGTCGGAGGCCGAGCGGCCCCCACTCCCAACGCTGCTGCGATGTCCACCCACTCGGGTGCCCGATCGGATGCTCGTCTGGTTCGACCAAAAGCTCCCAATAAAACCTTCGCTCGATGGTGCCTGCGGGAAAGGCGGGGGACTGCAGGGAAACGACCGCCGGCATCCCTGCCGTCCGACTCCATGCGCCGGCCAGCGGTTCGAGCGGACGACTGGCGACCAGTTCCACCAGCCACGTCTGGTTTCCGGACCGCTGAGGAAGTTCGATGACGACTCGACCGGCGTTGCGACTGGCCCCGGGCACCGGCCGCCCGTTCAGACGCACCTCGACGTCCGTCCGTCCGGCGGCGTTGTTTTGCAGGGCATCATTCGCGACCGTGGCCCAGTCGGAGGGCAGCGAGAGCGTGATCTGGTCGGCTGAGCTGAGGATGGCATAGCTGTAGACATCCTCCCGTCGGTCGCCGAAGAGCCTGGTCTGGAGCCACGCCGCCTCGACCACCGTATCGCCCTGTGGCGAGCGCTTCCGGGCCGCGATCGCCAGCGGCACCGTTTCATGCGCCCTGGCCGTCGTCCAGGTGCGGCTGGCGATTGAGCCCGGCGAGGCGATGTCGCGTTTCCAGGCATCGCCACGGATGTCGATCGACAGCGTGTCCGGTACGGTCAGCGCGATCGACTGTCGGCCGATCCGGGTGGCCGCCGGCAAAACCAGTGGCAGATCCTCGGCCACGGTCGACTCCGGCGTGATCGTGGGCGTCGGGAGTTCATACTCCACGGTCACGTCCCCCGCCCCCAACAGTGGCGTGGCCAGCATGGCCCGCAGCCGCACTGTCGGCGGGCCGGCAGCGGGATCGCGAGTGGCTCCTGACGACTCTGGCTCGTCGTCCGTGCGGTCCTCCTGCGCAAGCCCGTCCGCGTCCTCCTCCGGATTGAGCAGCAGGCCGTTCTGCCGTACCTCGAGCGTGCCGGCACGCACCACCGCATCGGGCACGCTCAGCGTGACGAACTCGAGCGGGACGTGCGCGACGTCGAAACGAATCGTCTCCCTCACGATCATGTCCGCTTCGTCGATGTCGGCCTGCACCGTAACGCTGGCATCGACGCGCCGTGGCAGGAACCGTCTGGTTGCCTCGAAGCTGCCGTCGGTGCCATCGAGCCGGTAGGCCAGCGCCACCCTGTCTGAGTCGGACCGCATGGTGGTCGGAGTGAGTTGCCGCACGAGCCCGCGGATGCCATCGGCGTCGGGCAGAAGTTCGATGTCGCTCTGCGACGTGATGATGATCGCGGCGGGCCCCACGAGATCGGCCTGCGGCGCCGGGATGCGCCAGCCCACACGACCGCTGTCATGATCGAGTGACCGGCCACATCGGATTTCCACCACGGCGTCGCCGGACAGCGGCTGCACGAATGGAACAACGAGTCGGCCGGCCTCCGACGACACGGCCGCGGAATCGACGATGCTGGCAGGCCCCACCTCGTCGACATCCCAGCCGTTGATCGCCACCACGATGCGCGACACCGGCGCCCCGCGGACCGAGATCCGCAAACGTGCATCGAGCGCCACGCGGGCCGCCGAGACGTCGTAGCGGTATTCCGGCTCGATCACCACGCGGCTGCCCCGGGGACGCACGCGAAGCGGCAGGCGGGCCGGTTGGGAATCGTAGGCGAAGGCTGCGACGAAGCCCGGCCGACGGGCGGAGAGCGGCGGGTCGATGCGTCGACTGCTCCCCGCATCATCCCACTCCACCTGCCAATCCCCCTCCACCACGATGCTGGCCCGTCCCCATTGCCGCCAGGAAGGAATCTTCTCCACGGCGAAACCGAGCGGTTCGAAGGCTTCCCGTCCGGCGGGATCGACCGGCCTCTCACATTCCAAGTCCACCACCCCGCGGCCATCGGCGCCGCGGTCGATGCGAATCACCGCCTCCGGCTGCGCATCGGGGCCTTCGAGCGCTACCAAGGCGGAAGGGCTGCGAATGCTCCGCAGCGTGGCCCGCGGGGGGAGCGCCACTCGGATCGTGGCGACGTCGGCAGGCAGGTTGTCGAGGCGAATGGTGGCCTGCGTGATCGCCACACGGCCATCGATCCTGATGAGGCTTTCCACCATCGCCTGCGGCACGGCGGCCTTTGTCACGTCGGCGCCAATCGTCTCCGCACCAGCACTGTTCACCCGCGCACCGATTCGGATGGTGGCCTTCCCCGCCAGCCCGACGAGCGTGACGATGCTCCCTGCGCCGCCAGGCTGCGTCTCGACCCGTGGCGGCAACGACGACGGCCGGACCGACACATCGGGCTCGATCCGCGGTGTCTTCAGTTCCACG
>JBIIOL010000354.1:0-4303 GCA_044336965.1 Pirellulales bacterium
CGCTGACCCGCTGGAACTGCAGGTCTTTGGGGTCGATCGCCTCGCACTGTGCGAGCGCCTCGTCGGGCGTCGCCGGATAGGTCTGCGGCCAGAACGTGTCGGTGGGGCTGGAGACGGCGTTGTCGAAGTCTCCGATTCCGTGCTCGCTGAAGGCGGCCGTCTGCGAGAGACCGTCGGTGATGTCCTTGTAGGTGAGGGATATCGATGGCAGGAACACGCCATTGGGGGTGGGCATGCCGAAGTTCGGATCGCTCGAGTCGGTGGGGGCCATCGCATTCAGCAGGCCCGATCCCTGATTCGCGCGATAGTTCGTGCCGGCCCAGCCGGCCGGCACCGCCGTGGTGCGGTCGGAGGGACAGGTGAAGATCTTGATCCGCGCGGCCCGCGCCGCAGTGTTGTTGGCATGATTCCAGGCGACATTCCAGTCGATCGACATCGCGGCGGCTGCCTCCTCGCAGAAGGGGAGGATCGCCGCATGGGTGGAGAGGCTCTGGGCGGTACGGCTGCTCGGCAGCCGCTTGCTCTTTGATTCGTAGCCCTGCACCGCGAGCCCGAACTGGCGGAGGTTGCTGCTGCAGACCGCCCGCCGGCCGGCTTCGCGGGCGTTTTGCACGGCGGGAAGGAGCAGTCCTGCCAGGGTGGCCAGAATGGCGACCACGATCAACAACTCGACCAACGTAAACCCGCGGGCCGAACAGTCGCGTGGCGGGAGGCGACCAGTCAGGCCGGTCAGTGCGGCGGCGTTGATCAGGTGCGGTGGCTGCCCCATCGCGGTTTCCTCCCGCATGGCTCCCTCAAGTCGCCCCCGCGACGATGCTGAGGAGGCCCATGCCCTTGGGGACAGTTTACCACATCCCCACGTCAGTGCCTGTTTGGAGGGCTATTTCGCGGCCGCGCCGGGCTTGTTGTCACCCTTGGCGTCACCCGTGTTGGAGGGGACCTCGAACTTTACGGTCGATCCGTCTTTCGGCACGTTGACGCGGAGCGGCGACTTGGCCATGTCGGCGTAGGACTTGGGAATCCACTCGGGACCGACAGGCGGATTGTCGAGCAGTTTCTGCACCGCCGCAGAGTAGGCGAAAAAGTCCTTCGGGGGCCTGCCCTTGGACTCATCGATCGACGTATCGGGAAGCGGAATCGACCGTTTCGAATTGACCAATGTGACGACGTACTCTCCCCGCATGACTCCTTGTTTGTCACGGGTGCTCATCACACAAAGGCCATCACTGCCGACTGTGCCATTGGCGACCCACGTGTCGCCCTGCGGCAGAAACATGACCTGCACACCCTCCGCTGCCGGCTTCCCGTCGACGAGCACCACGCTTGTGACGCGGTGCAGCCCGTCGCCGCAGCCTGGGCAGCACAGGAGGCAGGCCATCACGGACAGCATGGCTCCCATGCGCACCAACTGCCGAGAGCCAGAAAACGTCACGTGAGTCGGGCTGGCGAAGCACAGGTGCCCCTGCGGGGCACCGTCACTCCGAGTATTCGTAGGTCTTCGCATCGCTCTTGTGCCCCATGCGGACGTAGACGGACATGTTGACGTTCTCGTTGACAAACTTCACCGTCCCGTCGCCGAACGAAAGATTCGCACCGCTGGCATGCATCGACTTGAAGCCGTTGCTGTAGGCCCAATGCCCATCTTCGCAGCCGACGGGCCCCCCGGTTTCATCGGGTTTGGTGTAATTGATAGGAAACCCGTTCGATGATGGCAGCATGCCTTGCGCATCGCCGAAGGCGTTCCCCTGCCCCTTCGACGCGTTGTTGTAGCAGCACACTCTGCGGAGATAGGACGTGCCCGTCTCGCCCAGCATGATCGTCTTACTGAGGCCGTCGCTGACGTCCTTCAGTTTGACCATCATGGTAGCCTCCTTCGTGGTGGCCTCGTCGACCATGAAGCCGACGAACATGCCCAGGATATGGGCTCGGGTGGTGGAAAAGTCCCAGCTACCAGCGCCGCCCCATCCGCCGCTCGCCCCCACCTCGGCCCTGAAGCCCGAATATGGATCTGGCCAGGTACATGCCGCGTTAGGGGGTTGCGGGCCCCCCTTCGGCCCTCCGCAGGCGGCATAATTCGAGGCCGATGCGTTTGCAAAATAATTCGCCCTCCGGCCATCCGATGGGCACCGCAACCACGGAACATACGAATCCTTCAGCCTGTAGCCGCGCTGAGCATCGTAAACCGTCTCGCCGGTTTGCATCGCGCCGTCGTTGTAGAGCTTGAGGTCCTCCATGTAGGGGAGGATGTAATACATCCAGGTCCAACCGTTTGCATTCGTGGGGCCAGTGGCGGCGCCGGCGACGGTGGTCCAAAGCATCGAACCATGCGGCAATCGCTTGTTGCTGCTCTCGTAATTGAGCACCGCGGTCGACATTTCCCTGAGACGGTTGCCGCAGCTCGTGCGGCGGGCGCTCTCCCGGGCCACCTGCACTGCCGGCAGGAGCAGGCCCACGAGCGTGCCGATGATCGCAATCACGACCAGGAGTTCCACCAGGGTGAAGCCCAAGCTGACTCGCTGGGCGACGCGGTGGCGTCTCTGCAAACCCCAACCCGTCAATGTACGAAAGGTGTCACAGCTCATCGTTGCGCCCTCCAGATCGGCTAACGAACCACCCACCACCCTTACGCGGGATGAAATTACACAGCATTCCCTGGGACCGCAAGGGCTCTGTCGTGACAATACCGCAAGGTTTCTGTCGTGACAGTGCGGGGTGGTCTGCCCGGCAATATGAATCACCGCGTGTGGCAGCGTTTTTCCTCATTTGGCGGGGTGAGCAGGGCTTGGCTGTGCGCGAAGCCATCACGCCCGAACCACCGCCTCGAGCGGTTCGCCGCGGTCGAAATGCACGAGGTTGCGGATCGTCTGCGCCGCAATGGCGTCGAGGGCGTTCTGCGTGAAGAACGCCTGATGCGCCGTGATCACTACGTTGGGAAAGGTGAGCAACCGAGTGAAGACATCGTCCTGAATGATGGAGTTGCTGTGGTCGTCGAAGAAGAGATCGGCTTCCTCCTCGTAGACGTCGAGGCCCAGGTGGCCAAGGTGGCCCGTCTTGAGCGCCTCGATCACGGCGGGCGTGTCGATGAGCCCGCCGCGGCTCGTGTTGATCAGCATCGCGCCCCGCTTCATCCGCGTGAGCGCTGCTGCGTCGATGAGGTGAAGCGTGTTTGGCTTGAGCGGACAGTGCAGCGTGACGATGTCGGACGCGGCCAGCAGTTCGTCGAGCGGCATGAAGATCACGCCACGGGCGGCCAGATCAGGCTCGGGTGTCGGGTCGTATGCCAGCACGCGGCAGCCGAAGCCGAGCATGATCTCCGCCACGCAGCGGCCGATCCGCCCCGTGCCCACCACGCCGACCGTGCGTCCGAAAAGGTCGAAGCCGAGCAGACCATCGAGGGAGAAATTGCCTTCGCGGACCCGGTTGTAGGCCCTGTGCAGCCGGCGGTCGAGCGTGAGCACGAGGCCGATCGTGTGCTCCGCGACGGCGTGCGGCGAATACTCCGGCACGCGGACCACCGGCAGCGAGAGCCTCGCCGCCGCGGCCAGGTCGACCTGGTTAAAGCCGGCGCAGCGGAGCGTGATCAGCTTCACGCCGAGGGCCGCGAGGATCTCGAGCGTGGCGGCATCGAGCTGGTCGTTCACGAAGCAGTTGACCGCCGTGGCCCCCTCGGCGAGCCGCGCTGTGGTGCGGTCGAGCCGCGGTTCGAACCACGCCCATTCGATCGGCAGCCCGGCCGAGGCCGCCGTCAGCGAGGCACGGTCGTAGGGTTTCACGGAAAAGGCAGCAACACGCACGGGGGGCTCCTTGGACGAGCGATCTTTCGGACTTGACGTTCTTGGTGACGTTCCGGGGGGATGCGCGGCAAGTCTACGCGAGAAGCCTTCTGGCCTGCCGAAAAGGCTGTTTCCATGGGCCAGAAACGCTCTCGCCCGGCACGCGGGGCGGTGCTATGTTCCCCACCCCTCCTGAACCGCCGCCCGGAGTCTGCCCCGTGAGATTCATGCCCATGCTGACCAGGTCGATGCGTTCCGTCGCGGTGTTCTCGGCCTCGGTCGGGATGCTGGTCTGCGTGCTTGCGGTGACTGCTGTGGCCCAGCAGCCCGCGCCAGGGCAGCGTCCGGCGGCGATGCCGGCAGCGGCGCCGCAGCGAGTGGCGGCCGTGCCCGGCCAGCCCATGCCCCAGCAGGCAGGCCAACAACAGGCTGGTCAGCAGCCTGGCCGGCCCATGCAGCAGACCGGACCGCAGCAGCCAGCGCCGCTCTCGCCCGAACAGCAGGCGGCCCTCGAACGCCTCCTTGCCGCG
>JBIIOL010000355.1:0-4298 GCA_044336965.1 Pirellulales bacterium
GAAAGCATGCGGCTCGTGCCCCGGCATGAATTCCTGGGGGGGCCGCAGCGGCCCTTCGCCTACTACGACATGGCCCTGCCGATCGGCGCGTCACAGACCATCTCCGGACCGTTCGTCGTGGCGTACATGACCGAGAAACTGCAACCGAAGCCAACCGATCGCGTGCTGGAAATCGGAACCGGCAGCGGCTACCAGGCCGCCGTTCTCTCGCCGCTGGTGGGCATGGTCTACTCGATCGAGATCAGTCCCATGCTCGGCGAGAAGGCAGCACGCACGCTTTCGCGGCTGGGCTACCGCAACGTCGTCACGAAGATCGGCGACGGCTTTCAGGGGTGGGCCGAGCACGGGCCATTCGACAAGATCATCGTCACCTGTTCCCCGGAAAACATCCCACAGCCGCTCGTCGATCAGCTCGCAGAAGGTGGCCGCATGATCATCCCTGTCGGCGAGCGCTACGAGCAGACGCTGGTGCTCCTGTCGAAGCGGAATGGCGCGATGGAACAGGAGTCGCTTGTGCCCAGCCTGTTCGTGCCGATGACGGGCACGGCGGAGCAGGGGAGGAGAGTGCAGCCCGACGGCACGAAGCCGGCGCTCCACAATGGTGGGTTCGAGGAACTGCTTCCCGATGCGAACGTGCCCTCCGCCTGGTACTACGGCCGGCAGTTCCAGGTCGTTGCCGGACAGGATGCACCGGAGGGCCGCAGCCACCTCCGCCTGGAAAACGCGCAGCCGGGCCGACCGGCCCAGCTCTACCAGGGGTTTCCGGTCGACGGTCGCACCATTGGCCGAGTGGGGTTTTCGCTGGAAGTCCGGGGTCAAGACATCGAAGCGGGGCCAAGACCAGACGACCTGCCCAGCCTTGTGGTCCGGTTTTTCAACAAGGAGCGAACCCGATCGCTGAGCGGCCGGGTAGGCCCCTGGAAGGACAACGGGCCGTGGCGGCTGGTCGAGGGAACAGTTGCCGTGCCGGTCTGGGCCAGGGAGGCGATCGTCCAGATCGGACTGCTTGGAGCGACTGGTCGGCTGGATGTGGATGATGTCCGGGTGACGGCCATCTCCCGCTGATTCTGCCTTTTTTCAGGTTTTTTCGGCCAACCTTCCTCGAGCAATCCGGCTCCAGACCATTTTGACGGGTTGTCAGAAGGCCTCCGACTCGGGCTTGGATCGGCTGACTCACTCCGGCGGGCCCCGGCCCCAAGCCCCCTCAGAAGGAAGAGAAAACAGGCCGCATATATTCCCCAACCTCCTTGATTTGCCAAATCCGCAAACTATCCTTGCCTCGTGCCGGCAGTTTTTAGCGTCCCAGCCGGGTGCGGCTGAAAACGGGCGATCCACACTTTTCAAGGGAGCGTGATTCAGATGTTGGTCAATCGTCGGTGGTTGCGGGTGGCTGGGGTTGTCACATTTGTCGCGGTCGCAGCGACGGCCTGCGACGCTGATGCTGGCTGGCATCATCGTTATCGTGGCTACGGTTCCTCGGCCGGTAGCTCGGGTGGTTCCTCAGGCGGCTCTTCGGGCGGCAGCTCGGGTGGCTCTTCTGGCGGCAGCTCGGGCGGCTCGTCGGGTGGCTCCAGCTCGTACAGTTCCTACGGCTCATCCGGTGGCAGCTACGGTTCGTCCGGCTCGTCCGGCGGATCGCACGGCAGCTGGGGTTCGCACCACGCCGCCAAGATGGCGCGGCGGGCCTACCGTCACTCGTCGCACGGCTCGTCCGGCGGCAGCTCAGGCGGTTCCTCGGGCGGCAGTTCAGGTGGCTCGTATTCCTACAGCGGGTCCTCGGGCGGGTCCTCGGGTGGCAGCTCGTATGGCGGTTCCTACGGCGGTTCCTACGGCGGCGCTTCGGTGCCGGCGGCCACCTATTCCAGCAACTACAGCGGCTACAGCGATCCGGTCGATTCGTATCGCGTGATCGGAGAGCCTTCGGTCAGCGGCGGAGAGATCATCGAGACGCCGCAGACGATCAATCCGATTTCGAACGATTCCACGACCGGCGTGGTGCCCGCGGATGCGGCCCTGCTGTCGGTGGAAGTTCCCGCTGGTGCGACGATCCACGTCAACGGCATGAAGACATCGGCGACGGGCACCGTGCGGCAGTACCTGTCGCGTGGTCTGGTCGCCGGCAAGCGGTATGAATTCACGGTGCGGATGTCGATCGACCGAGACGGGCAGACCAGCGAGCAGACCAAGGTCGTGTCGCTGGCCGCCGGCAGTCGTTCGAGCCTGTCGTTCGCCGAAGCCTCGGCTCCGAAGACGAGTCTGACACTGCATGTGCCCGCCGACGCGAAGGTTTGGCTGGCCGGCAACGCCACCTCGTCCGCCGGTGCCACCCGGCAGTTCCAGACCACGACGCTGACCGCGGGTCAGGCGTGGAAGAACTACGAGATCCGCGTTGCGACCGTCGTCGACGGCCGCGAGCAGGTCGTGTCGAAGGTGATCAATCTGGCCGCCGGCCAGACGATCGAACTGTCGCTCGACCCCGCCCAGCGGACGGCCTCGGCCGACTCGACCGCGTCGACTCGCTAGTGTGCTTTTCGTTCGGCCCGGGCTTGCCCGGCCGTTCTGTGCAGTCATTCACTCCCGCGCGGCCTCGTGCCGCGCGGGAGTTTTTTTTGTTTTCGGGAGGCCAACTGGTGACGCGACGCTTCAAACGACGCGCCGCCGGGACGGCAGAAGTCTCGTCGCAGTGGCTTTTTCGCCATCACGCGTACGGCAGCGCATTCCCCGACAGGGGCGAAAAATCCAAAAGCTCCTCGAGCTTCCGCCGATCCCGGCTTCCTATATTGCCAAGACGTCCCAGACTGTCGTCTTGGGGGTAGGGCGGTGAATGCATCGCGGTCGCGTCGAAAACAGCGGTATGACGCTGGTTGTGCCACGCCCTTCCCGCCGCTTTTCCTGGTCACCAGGCATCCGCCTGGTGGTATCGCTGGCACTGCTGGCCTATCTCGCAGCCGTGATCGTGCCGCCGCTGGCAGGCCCACCACCGGCAAGCGAACTGGCCATCGCGGCGCTCCAGCCACTGCGGCCACTCGTGGGGGCGCTGTTCTTGGGACATGGCTACAGGTTCTTCGCGCCCAACCCCGGGCCCGGCCACTCCATCCAGTGGACGATGCAGATGACCGATGGGTCGACCCAACGTGGCTCGATTCCCGACCGTGACGCGGACTGGCCCCGTTTGCTCTATCACCGTCGCTTCATGATCAGCGAAAAAATCGCTGCTTTCGTGCCTCCGCCCGACGCCCCGGAAGAGGTGCGGCAGCAGAGCAGGGGAGATTGGCAGCCGCTCGTGAAGGATGTCGCCGGCCATCTCCTGCACAGATACGGCGGCGCGCAGGTGACGCTGCAGATGACGGAGCACTATCTGCCCGATCCAGAAGAGCTGATCCGGTCGAAGCAGGGTGGAGCAGAGCAGGGGAGGGACACGGTCACGCCGCTGGGCACGTATGCGCTGGCCGGAATGCAGCCGCTGCCAGGATCAGATCCACGGGCAGAGAAGGCGAACCCATGAGTGACACGACGTCACCTGACGCAGCACCCCAGCGCGGCAGTTGGCTGGGCGACTGGATCGATGCCTGGAACACGTTCTGGTTCACCCCCGCTGATCCATTGCCGCTCACGCTTGTGCGAATCCTCGCCGGAGCATTGCTCACCTGGGCGAGCTTCGTCTGGCTGCTCGACGCCGAGGCCTTCTTCGGCAACGACGGCTGGCAGCGGCCCGAGAATGTCTGGCGGATGAACGATCAGCCCTGGCAGTGGAGCTGGTACTTCGCAGCGGGCTCCGCTGGGATGGCGAAAATCCTCGCTGGCATCACGCTCGTGGCGGCCGTGATGCTCACGCTCGGCATCGCCACGCCCCTCGCGGCGATCGTGTCGCTCGCGGGCCTCATCAGTGCCGTCAACCGCGCGCCGCTCAATGTCTTCGGGCTCGATGACACGCTGGGGATGCTGCTGATCGCGTTGGCGGTCGGGCCCGCCGGGGCGGCGTTCTCGGTTGACCGCCTGCTCGCCCCGGACATCGCCGCCGACCGGCCTTCGGTGCGGGCGAACCTGGCGATCCGGCTGATCCAGGTGCATCTCTGCGTGGTCTATGTGTTCTCCGGTCTTGGGAAGCTCCTGGGAGCCAGTTGGTGGGAGGGAACGGCCCTGTGGGGCGCGGCTGCCAACGTCCAGTACCGCACGCTCGATCTCACCTGGCTGGCCAGCCATCCATGGCTCATAAACGCCCTGACACTCGGCGCGCTCTGGTGGGAGATTGCCTATGCGGCGCTCGTCTGGCCGCGGCTCACCCGCCGTCTGTTTCT
>JBIIOL010000357.1:0-4282 GCA_044336965.1 Pirellulales bacterium
CCTCGTCAAAACGTCACGATGCGCTGGTCGTCATCGCTGCGTTCGGATATGCCCTGGGCCTGGGCCATGACGCTTGCGTCGAGGTCGGCTACGCGATCCTTGTGGTGCGGGATGCCGGCGATGGCGAGGAAATTCGCCAACAGTCGGAAACCGTGATGCGTGAGGATCGACTCCGGGTGGAACTGCACCCCATAGAGGCGGTCAGATTCGTGGGCGATCGCCATGATCGTGCCCTCGTCGTCCCGCGCGGTCACGGTGAGGCCCGGCGGCAGCCGGTCGGCGGCGACGACCAGTGAGTGATAGCGGCAGGCGGTCATCGGACTGGGGATGCCTGCGAAGAGATTGATGCCGTCATGGTGCACCGCGCTCGTGCGGCCATGCACCGGCTCGCGGGCACGGGTGATTGTTCCGCCCAACGCCGCTGCGATCGCCTGGTGGCCGAGGCAGACGCCGAGCACCGGCACGCGGCCGCGGCAGGCCCGAATGGCGGCCACGGAGCAGCCCGCCTCTGCCGGCGTGCATGGGCCCGGCGAGATCACCAGGGCCCGAGGCTTGAGTTGCATGAGACCGTCGACATCGATCGCATGGCTGGGCACCACAGCCGCGGCCGCGCCGAGCAGGTGGAAGTGGCGGGCGAGGTTGAAGACGAAGCTGTCGCGATTGTCGAGGACGACGATCATCGTGCGGCCTCCGCCGATTTGCCCGCGGCAGCCGACGCGGTATCGATACCAAACGACGCGAGGACGCGGAGCATGCCCTCCGCCTTGTGGAGCGTCTCCGCGTATTCGGCAGCGGGGTCGCTCCTTGCAGTGATGCCGCCGCCGACCGCGAAGCTGATCGATTCGGGGCCGACCACGAACGTGCGGATGAGCAGGTTGAAGTCGGACATGCCGTCGAAGCCGATGAAGCCCAGCGAGCCGCAGTAAACGCCGCGGGCAAATCCCTCCAGCTGGCTGATGATCTCGCAGGCCCGGTGTTTGGGCGCACCGGTCACGCTGCCGCCGGGAATGGCGGCGTCGAGCGCGTCGAGGGAGTTGAGCCCGGGCCGCAGCCTGCCGGCCACGATCGACACGAGGTGCTGGACGTAGCGATACCGTTCCAGTCGGCAGAGCGCCTCCACGCGAACGCTCTCCGGCGTGCAGACACGGGAGAGATCGTTCCGCACGAGGTCGACGATCATCACGTTCTCGGCCCGGTCCTTCTCGCTCTGTCCGAGATCCTCGCCCGCGTAGAGATCGGCCTCGGGGCTCGCCAGCATCCGTCGGGTGCCCTTGATGGGGTGCATCCGCACGGTGCCGCGTTCGACCTGAAGCAGACGCTCCGGCGACATGCTCACGATGGTGGCCGTGCCGGCAGCAAAGAAGCCGGCGAACGGGGCGGGGTTTACGGTGCGGCTGCGGCGGTGGAGTTGCACAGGATCGATGGTCGCGGCCAGGCTGAGCCGTTGCGCGAGGTTGACCTGGAAGATGTCGCCGGCGCGAACCAGTTCGATGCCGGCCTCCACCATGGCGATGTAGCTCTCCCGCGACTGCGTTGAGACGATCTCGCCGTGGCATGATGCGGGAGTCGCGTGCTCCGCCGAGACAGGCTCTGCCAACGCCGCGAGCAATCCATCTAGCCGTTCTTCGGCCCGGGCCCGCCGCGCCGTCGGTCCCTGTGCGGGCACGCCCTGCGAGATGATCCAGCCGCGGCCGGCATCATGGTCGAATCCGCAGACGACGTCGTAGACATGCAGCGACAGGAGTGGCACGTCAGCGTTTCCGGGGGCCGGGAGGCCCAGTCGCGCGAGGCCGCATTCATAGGAGACGAGCCCCGCCACGCCGCCCTGGAATGGCGGCAGGCCTGGAATCGTCGCGCAGGCGAGGTCGCCCAGCAGTGAACGCACCAGCGCAAAAGCCTCGTTCACACGATCCATGTCGCGGCCGTCGCCGGTGGCGGCAACCTCGATCGAATGGATTGGATCGGCGGCGATGGACGAAAAGCGGCCCAGGCGGGGCGACGCAGGGCCGTCCGTGTCGGCGCGTTCTTGGATCGGTGCGGCGTCGCCGGAACCGTCGCGGACCGCGCTGTCGAGAAACAGGCAGTGCCGCCGCCGCGCCAGTCGCTCGAAGACGGCGAGCGGTTCGACACCGGCGTGCAGTTCGGCGACGAGTGCCCCCGACGCCGTGAACCAGCGGCGGGCGATCCACTGTTGGGGATCGGATGCGTCTGGGGTGCCTGGAGGTGCGTGCATGCGGGGGAGTGTGCCAGTGGCGCGAGAACTCGCCCCAGTCTATCTGCCCGTGGAAAAAGCCATGCATGTCCTCGGATCCAAATGGAGTTGACGAGGACTGCCTTGGTTTTTTATACAGTCGCGCGTTCAGGGGTAAGGAGGGGTGGTATCCCTCCGAGGGAGAGCCTGCGGCAAGCAGGGAAGAGCCTGCGGCAGCGATCGATTTCCGCCAGCCTCTGGTCGTTCATCGCGAGTTGGAACAACCCCAGGAGGTTCCGATGGCTTCTTCGCGTCGCTCTGGCGTTGGTCGGCGTACCGCATTGCCACGAGGGAGGCGTTTCCCCGCGAGGCGTTCACCGCACCTCGACGCGGAGTACCTGAACGTGGAGCACTTGGTCGTGGAGCAGTTGGAGGAGCGGCGGCTGCTGGCGGTCCTCTACTGGGATCCCGACAGCGTCGCGAAGAACAACGTGGTCGCGACCGGTGCGGGGCTTGGGGGATCCGGCGTCTGGACTGAAGGCGGGGCCGCCGTGTGGTTCGACCCGTCGCTCGGTGGCGGCGCCGGAGGCTACGTCAGCTGGAACAGCAGCCGAGGGGATACCGCCGTCTTCACCGGCCCTGTCGGGGGAACAGTCGCGATCTCGGGCAGCATCAGTGCCAGCGTGATCGAGTTTCGCGGCGGAGCCTACACGGTGACGGGCGGCACGTTCTCGACGTCGGCGGCGGGCACGACGTTCACCACCGTCGTCGCCGCCCGATTCGATACACCGATCGCGGGCAGTGGAGGCGTGATCAAGGCGGGGGCCGCCGCGCTCACCCTGGGTGCTCCCGTCAATTCATACACGGGCGACACGCTTGTATCGGCCGGGCTGCTCGACGTCCGTGGCACGATTCGGAGCCACGTGAGACGCGTGAGCGGCGACGTGCAGGGGGTGATGTTCTACGACCCCGAGTTGGCCGCAGCCGTTCGCGAGTCGCTGGCACTCGACCGCGATGCATGGCTGACGCCCGCGGTGCTCGCCCAGTCGCCACCGCTCACATCGCTCACCGTCGATGGGAACACCGTGGGCGATCTCACCGGCATCGCAAACCTCGCGGGGCTCCAGTCGCTCGAACTGGTTCCGGGGGACCATTCCGCCGTGCCGCAGGGTCTCGTGTCGCTTCAGCCGCTGGCCGGTCTCGGAAGCCTGACGTCGTTGTCGCTGGTGCACGTCGGTCTCACCGACGCAGGCCTGGCCACGCTCCCCGCGCTAGCTGGACTGACGAGACTCGACGTGCGGTCCAACGCGATCTCGACGGTGCCCGCGGGCGTCGCGCAACTGCCCAGACTGGCGACGCTTCTCGTGCACGGCAATCCGTTGCTCACCGACAGCCCGCGGACAGCCTTGGCATCGCTCAAAGGCAGGGCGATCGACGTCGATGTCGCCCCCGACCGACCGGAGGTGGCCACGAGCATCGCCGACCTGGCGGCCCGTCTCTATTGCCTGCCGCTCGAAATGCTCGAATACGTGACCAACGCGGTGGTGTTCCAGCCCTACTCGGGCGCGATGAAGGGGCCGCTGGCCACGCTGCAGACCAGGGCGGGCAACGACTGGGATACGAACTCACTGCTGGCCTCGCTCTACGCCGCGGCCGGCATCCCCACGCGGTATGTGGCCGGTGTGGTCGAGGTAACGGAAAGCCAGCTCAAGGACTTCGTGGGAGCCAGAAATGCCGCAGCCGCCGGAGCGATCCTCGCCCGGGCCGGCCTCGCCTACGACCAATACTGGAACCGTTTCAAGCACACCTGGCTCGAGGCGCTCGTGACGGTGCCCGCGACCGGCCAACAGGCCTGGGTGCCGATCGATGCCTCGTGGAAGCTGCGGGATTTTCAACCCGGCGTGCCCGATATCCTCACGAAGGTGCCCTTCAGTCCGCAGGAGGCCGACTACCTCACGAACCCTCTCTGGCAGAAGAAGTCGACCGCCGAATACTACGAGGCAAAGGTCTCGGGATGGCTTGCGCAAAACCGGCCCGATCTCACGATTGCCGACGTGGGCTACGACGGACCGATCCGCCAGCAGTCATTCC
>JBIIOL010000356.1:0-4282 GCA_044336965.1 Pirellulales bacterium
CTGGGCGTGGCCAGCGACGGCAAGGGAAAAAGCCTCTGGGCGCCCCGGCAGGAGGGGCAAGTCCTGGCGGTCGAGCGGGCCTATCCCGACGCCGCCGATATTGGCCGCATTGAGTACATCGAGGCCCACGCCACGAGCACGCAGGTTGGGGATGCCACCGAACTCGGCGCGCTGTCGCGGCTGATGACGAAACACCTGCCTGCCGGGGCACAGATCCCGATCGGCAGCGTAAAGGCCAACATCGGCCACACACTCGAGACCGCCGGCATTGCCAGCCTCGTGAAGGTGGTGCTCGCGATGGAGCATGGCCTGATTCCGCCTGGCTCGACCTGTGACGAATTGAATCGAGAATTTGACTGGCAGAACGGCCCGTTCACGGTGCCGAAGACACCGCTGCCGTGGCCGGCCCATGCTGACGGCTCGCCTCGCTGTGCGGCCGTGAACGCCTTCGGCATCGGCGGCCTCAACGTGCACGTCTCCCTCGCCGAACATGCCGGAACAACGGCTCCCAAGACGCGACCGCCCGTCGCAAGGCCCATCGATGACGCCGCCGCCGACGCGATTGCCATCGTTGGTTCAGGCTGCGTTCTTCCCGGCGCGCTCACGCTCGACTCCTTCTTCGATCTGCTCGGCCGCGGCGAGACCGCCATCGGTCCGGTTCCCGCCGATCGTTGGAATGCCGAGCGGGTCTTCGATCCATCGACGCCGCAGACCTGGCACACCACGTCGGACGTCGGCGGGTTCGTTCGCGACTTCAACTATGACTGGCGCCGTCACAAGGTGCCGCCCAAGCAGATCGCCGCTGCCAATCCGCTTCAGTTCATGCTGCTCGAGGCCGCCGACGCGGCCATCGCCGATGCGGGCGGTCTCGAAGCTGGCCTCGACCGCACCCGCACGGGTGTCGTGGTGGGCACGCTCTTTGGCGGTGACTTCGCCAACCAGTTGCAGCAGGGTCTGCGGCTGCCGGAGACGGGGGTGTACCTGCGGGCGGCGCTGGCTCGTCGCGGCGTATCCCCGGCCGACAGTGACCGGATCGTCACTCTCTACGAGAAGAAGCTTTTGGAAAGGTTGCCTGCGTTGATCGACGAGACGGGCAGCTTCACGAGCAGCACGCTCGCCAGTCGCCTGACGAAGACGTTTGACCTCATGGGCGGAGCGCTCGCGCTCGATTCGGGCGACTGCTCGAGCCTCTCGGCGATTTCGGCGGCGGTCGACATGCTTCGCGAGCGGACCTGCGATGCCGTGCTCTGCGCGGCCGGGGAACGCTGCATGGACCTGATGGCCTATGAGGGGCGTTCACTCGGCGGTTTCCTGTCGGAGCGGCCGACCTCGGTGCTCAATGGTCAACCGCGTGGAGGCGACGTGCCAGGCGAGGGCGCCGTGGTGCTTGTCCTCAAACGCCTTGCCGATGCCCGCGCAGCCGGCAACAGGATCCGCGGCGTGATCCGCGGCGTGGCTGTGGGTTCGGGCCGCACGGGCTCTGAGGCAACCAGACGGGTGGTCCGCGAGGCATGCGAGAAGGCCTCGCTCGATCCCGCGGCCATCCAGGCGGTCGAGGTGGCCGTCGCTGGCGGGCATAAGAAGAGCGGTGAAGAACTTGCGATTCTCGGCGGACACTATGCGAAGCAGACTGCGGCAGTTGAGCAGTCGGGGGAGCGGTTGACCGTAGCAGGCTCACTCGATGGCCAAATCGGTCATGCGGGAGCTGCGGCCGGTGCGGCTGCACTCCTGAAGCTCACGCATGCATTATCCAACGGGATCATGCCGGGGTCGGTTGCTCTGGCCGATGCTCGGTCGAACGTGCAGGGGTTTGCGGCGTCGGCCACAGCCTGTTCGCTCGGCGCCGTCGATGCGGCTGGCTACCGAGCGGGCTGCGTGACAGTGATCCAGGAGCGGCAGGCGGGGCATCTCGTGCTCGACAACGGTATGCCGGTGCCGGAGGCCGCACGGCCTCGGACTGCAAAGCTGTCGACAACGGAGGCCGCGACGATCCGTGCACCGCAGCCGGCGCGGGCGGCGGCCAACCCCGGTTGCAGACCGCTCGTAGCCGCGATCTTCCCCGGACAGGGATCCCAATACACCGACATGTTCCGTGGGCTCGTGGAGGAATCGGCGGCGGCGCGGACCGTGCTTGCCCGACTCGATCGTCTGGCGCTGGCCCAGGGCCGTGAGACGCTCGCCGAAATCGCCTGGCAGCCAGTGAATGGCCTGGGCACGAGGATCTGGGATACGCAGTGGGCGATGTATCTGGGTGACCTGCTTGCATGGGGCGTCTTACAGGACATCGGCTTCTCACCCGACGTCGTCGCCAGCCATAGCTTTGGCGAATTTCCTTCGCTGGCCGCCGTGGGCGCGTGGAGCGTCGAGGACGGCGCACGGGCGACGAAGGCACGGGCCGATGCCGTCGAGCGTCACGGCCCGCGGAATGGCGCGATGCTGTCGGTGATCGCCGATCTCTCCACGGTGCAGGCTGCGATTGAGCCGTTTGCTGGGCAGGTCTGGGTGTGCGCCGAGAACGCGCCCGAGCAGGCAGTGATCGGTGGCACGGCCCGGATCATCGACGCCGTCGAGGTGATTCTCGAATCCCGCCGCGTGAAGTCGAAGCGGCTCGCCGTGCCCAGCCCGTTCCACACGCCGCTCCTCGCGGCCGCGGCAGACGAACTTGCAGGGACCATCCGTAGCATTCCGATCGCAGCGCCGCGGATGACGGCCTATAGCAGCACGACGACGGCATTGCTCTCCAACTCGGCGAACATCCAAGACAGCCTGATCCGCCAGATGACCGAGACGGTACGCTGGGTGGGCGTGGTCGAGAAGCTCTATGAGTCGGGCGTGAGGATGTTCGTGGAAGTGGGGCCGTCGGGAGTGCTCACCGGCCTTACGCGGCGGATTCTGGAGGGTCGCGAGGGCGTGACGTTCCTGCAGTTCGATCAACGCGGCCGCTCACCGCAGGAGCATCTCACGCGGCTGCGGGATCAACTCGCGGCTGTGGGCGCACTCGGGGGTGGAACTGTGGAGCAGAGGGTCACGCTGCCCTCGCAGCCGCGACAGCCAGGACGGATCCTGTGCTTCGATGCGACCGCGCGCCGACGGGAACGCAACCGTTCGGGCGGGGCCGTCCATCGTGGCACCGTAAGACCACTCGAGGGAGCGGCGCATGGAGAGGTCGGGCACAACGGCAATGGGCATGAGAATCAAAAAACGCCGGTGTTGCAGCCTGCCGCGGCCGTGACGAAGTTGCTGGAACTGGAGGCAGAGCCAACGCATCAGCTGACAGCCATCGCGAAGGAACTGCCGGCTTCCAGCGCAGAGGCCGGGTATCTGGAAGACGCAGTTGCCGAACTGCTCGCTGAAGCGGGTGTCGAACCACCACTCATGCGGTCAGGAGCGGCCAGCCGAGGCGTGCAGGCGTTCCTCGACAGCGCGTCGCACCTTTTTGAAATCACCGCGGGCGATCATGCGGCTATCCTGTCGGCGGCATGCCGCGACTCGCTTTGTGACGTGCTCGCCCGGGCGGGCGGCAAGTCTCGATGGGTGTCGCGTCGGCCTGCGAAAGAAGGCCCTGCTGCCGCCGAGATCGAAAACTTCCTCATCGACTTCGTGGTGGAGCAGACGGGGTATCCGCGAGAGATCGTGGAACTCGATGCGGATCTGGAGGCGGATCTCGGCATCGACAGCATCCGCAAGGCGCAGCTCTTCGGTGAGATCGGCCAGAAGTATGGGTTGACGGCTGATGACAGTGTGTCGCTCGACGAGTTCCCCACGCTACGCCACCTGCTCGGTTACATACTGCCCCGTGTGGGCGGGAAGTCCGCGTCGCCGGCAGCCGTGGCGGCCAAGCCGTCTGCCGTGCAGGCGAATGGTCACAGTGTGAATGGTCACGCCAGCAACGGCCACTCTCAGAACGGTCATGTCCAGCCAACGGCAGTGGCTGGTCCGGCACCAGTGCCTCCGGCCGCAGCCGACGACGGTTTGACGACGGAACTGGAAACGTTCCTGATTGACTTCGTGGTGGAGCAGACGGGTTATCCGCGGGAAATCGTGGAACTCGATGCGGATCTGGAGTCGGACCTCGGCATCGACAGCATTCGCAAGGCGCAGCTGTTCGGTGAGATAGGCCAGAAGTATGGGCTGACGGCTGATGACAGCGTGTCGCTCGACGAGTTCCCCACGCTGCGCCACCTGCTCGGTTACATGCTGCCCCGCGTGAGCGCGAAGTCGGCGGCGGGGGCGGCGGTGCTGATCGGGACAAATGGAGCCCGTGGCAAGGACTTCGAGCGAG
>JBIIOL010000358.1:0-4272 GCA_044336965.1 Pirellulales bacterium
CTGCGCGGCCGCGACCGGCCGATGGCAAAACCGGCCGCCAACGCCGCCACCGCCGCCCCCGTGATCAACCATGCACGCCGCGACTGCTCCTGTCGACTCGCCTGCATTTCGCGATGCTCCCGATCCGCTGCCGCCTGCAGATGCTGCGTCGCCTCACGCAGGCGGGATGTCTGAGCCTGTGCCCTCGCGACAAGCGTGGGCGCCGCGACGCGGGGTCCGCTGAACGAGGTCGTGGACGGTTTCCAATCCGTGGCATCCCCGTCCCAGGCCAGCGGTAGTGGCCCGTGCCGCGAACCCGTCGCGACCGCCGTCTCCACAGCCTCGACAGCCTGCAGCAGTTCCGTCGGTGATTCACACCGTTCCTCCGGATGCTTCGCCAACAGTTGCTCCACGATCCGGCCGAGCCCCGCCGGCAGTTCGGGCCGACAGGCGGCCAGCGGAATGGGCTGCTCACGTTGATGGGCCAGCGCCACGACGAGCGACGTCGAGCCCGTGAACGGCGGCTGGCCCGCGAGCAGGTGATAGACGCTGGCCCCCAGGGAATAGAGATCGCTCCGCACGTCGACCGGCCCGCCCGATGCCTGCTCCGGGCTCATGTAAAGCGGCGTGCCGAGAGCCATGCCCTGCTGCGTCAGCTCCAAATCATCCTCGAGCACCCGTGCCAGACCGAAGTCGGCGACCTTGACCTCACCGGCCGGCGTCACGAGCAGGTTCTCGGGCTTGATGTCACGATGCACGATCCCGGCCTGTGCCGATTTCACGAGCGCCGAGCCCACCTGCGAAAGCACGCTGAGTGCCTGCAGCGGGTCGAGACGACCGCGGGCCAGCAGCCACGCCTTCAGCGACGGACCGGCCACATACTCCTCGGCGAGGAAGTGGATGCCGTCGATGCAGGCCACCTCGTGAATCTGCACGATGTTGCCGTGCACGAGCGCCGCCGCGGCGCGGGCCTCCTGCGCGAATCGCTCCACGGCCACCGGATGCCGCGCGTGGTCGCCGCGGAGCACCTTCACCGCCACCTGCCGCCCCAGCGACTGCTGCTCGGCGAGATAGACATGCCCCATCGCGCCGCTGCCCAGCCGGCGCACGAGCCGGTATCCTCCGAGGCTTCGCCCGGAGAGGTCGTCTTGATGCGCAGCGGCCGACTCGGTCTGTGACATGCCCCTTGAGTATCGACGCCGCCCGACCAACCGGCAAACCCCTTCCCGTCCGGATCAGGGGCCCGCTGCACACACGTGCCACCGCGGGATCATTCGTCGGCGACGTGCCGGGGAGCCTCCGCACGGCGGCGGCCGCCGAAGAGCGTTCGGACGCCGAGGATCGCCAGCGCCAGGCCTCCGACGGCCGACAGCATCGCCTGGCCGTTGGTGGTGACATCGAAGATGGCGGCCAGTTCGGCCGTCGTGGGAAGGCTGATGGCAGACCGCGCCCATGCAGGTTGATCGGGCGGTTGCAGGTCGCCAGAGGCCAACTGCCCGACGTTCGGCGGCATGGCTCCGTAGGGCCCGGCCTCAGGTGGTGGCTGCAGGGCAGCGGTGACGGGCCCCGCGCCAGCGGTCGCCATGGCCTGCGGCGGCTGCCCCGGCCCGTTGATCGTGGCCGCCGCCATCCTGACCCGCGTGGCCTGTTCGGCCCCGGCCGGCATCTGGTCCAACGCCCGTGCGGTTGCGTAGGCCGCGGCCGCCGCCGGCGTGAACCCACTCGAGCCCACGCTCGCCAAAAACGTCCGCAGCCGCGTTGAGCAACTGCCGATCGTGCGGCCGCTGTTCTGGCCGAACAGCACACCGGCCAGTTCACCGCGGTCGTTGAAGATCGGCCCACCCGAGTCGCCCTGCCTGGCACCGGCCGACAGCTCCACGAACTCCTTCGGATAGCCCGTGCCCGGCGAGAGATATTCAGTGCAGCGGCCGGTCTGAGCGCGATACGGGCCGCGGCCGTAGCCGGCGATCGTGAGCAGGTCGCCGGGCGCGGGGGGCGTGGCCGCGAGAGGAACCGGTGTCGCCGGTGGCTTCCAGATCACCAGCGCTGCCAGATCCCACGCCTCGTCCCAACGGACGACGGTGCCGGCGGTCTGAAACCCGTCGGGAAACTGCACGAGCACGGCCGACCGGCTGTCGCGGACGACATGCCAGTTGGTGAGCACGAGCGCCTGCTCGCGGTTGGCATCGACGAGAACACCCGACCCGAGCGAGGCTCCCACCTTCTCCGCCGCCACGATCCGCACCACCGCCGGGTGCGGCGTCTGCCCGCTGAGCAGGTAGTCGGAGAAGGCTTCGGGCTCCCAGTTGGAGTTGGGCTGGGGCTGCGAGCCGAAGCCCCACGGCAGCTGGGCCTCTGCCGTCAGACAACCACCCGCGGCGAGCAGCCAGACCGTCGCGACAAAAAGGTGCCAGCCACCAAATCTGGGCAAGTCACCAAGCCTGGGCAAGGAGGCGGTGCAGTTTGTGCAAATCCACCAGATTTGGTGGCTGGCACCTTTTTTCAAGCGGCGTCGCATGGGTATCTCCCGTTTGCGTGCGCGACGCCGTCTATCGTGTCGTGCCTCGCGCGGACTGCCGACGCGTCTCCCGATTGATGATCCGCTTGAGCAGTTCGCGCCGAAGACGCTCCCGCTCGCGGAGGGCTTCCGCTTCTGAGGGAACCGCGGTCACCGGTGAAGAGAGAAGGCCATTTTGGTGGCTGATCATTGGCAATGCTCCTGCCTGCTGGGCGGCGACCGGCCTTCGCCGCATCGCTTGGTATCGCCCAGGGCGAGGCGATCGCATCAAAAAAAAAGACTGCCCATGCCGCGGCCGTCACAACCGGCAGGGTCTGCCAGTGACGGCCCGCCTCACGACCGCCTGGGCACGACGCCGGGGGCGGTGGAGGGCACCACCGAAAAACCAGCGGCGCGGAGGTGGTCGTAGAGGGCGACCACGTGGTCGCGGTCGGAGGTCTCGACCGTCACCTCCACACTCGTCACGAAGACGTCGGGACCGGAAAAGGCCCGGTCGTGCACGATCTCCTGCACGCTGGCGCCCGCCGCGGCGATCGCAGCGGTGAGCCTGGCGATGCCACCGGGCCGGTCGGTCACCTGCGTGGTAAACCGCCAGAGGCGGCCGTCGGCCGTCAGCCCATGCTTGATCACACGATCGAGGATCGTGAGGTCGATGTTGCCTCCGCAGAGCAGGAGCACGACCCTGCGGCCGGCGAGTTCCTTGCCAACGTCGCCCATCACGGCGGCCAGCGCCGATGCCCCGGCTCCTTCCACGACGGTCTTTTCGAGTTCGAGGAGCCGCAGCACCGCCAGCGAGAGGGCCTCTTCGCCCACGGTGACCACGCGATCGACAAGCGGCGCGGCGAGCGACAACGGGAGAGCCCCGACCTTGCCCACGGCGAGGCCATCGGCGAGGGTCGGCCGCGTGGGCACCTGCGTCGGCCGGCCGGCCGCCAGCGACGCGCTCAGGCTGCCGGCCGCGGCAGGCTCGACCGCGATGATCGTGATGTCGGGCCGCAGGCTCTTGGCCACCGTGGCCACGCCGGCCAGGAGGCCCGCCCCGCCGGTAGGCACGACGATCACCTCCGCATCGGGCACATCTTCGAGGATTTCCAGGGCCATGGTCCCCTGCCCCGCGATCACGCGGGCATCATCGAAGCCATGGATGAGGTTCAGGCCGTCGCGTTCGGCCATCTCGACCGCCCGGCGACGGGCGTCGTCGAACGAGTCACCCTCGAGAATGACACGGGCGCCGAGCTTGCGGCAGGTGGCCACCTTCACCAGCGGCGCAAACCGCGGCATGACCACCGTAACAGGGATCTCCAGCAGGTTGCCGTGGTAGGCGAGGCCGAGGGCATGGTTGCCGGCCGACGCGGCCACCACGCCGCGGGCCCGCTGGGCCGGATCAAGGAGCAGCAGGGCGTTGCGGGCGCCACGTTCTTTGAAGCTGCCGGTCCGCTGGAGCAGGTCGAGCTTGCACCAGATTTTGCAGCCGGTGAGGTCGGAGAGCGGAATGCTCGGCGGACAGGGAGAACGGTAGATGCCCGACCGGATGCGGTCGTGGGCCTGACGGATGTCGTCGAGCGTGACGGCGGGTGTCGCGGGGGTGGCTGGCGTTGTCATGAGGTGATCCGCTCTGGTCGGTGAAATGACCGGACGTCGATCCATTCCATGCCGGCCCGCCTTGCCGCCTCGATGCCGAGGTCGCTGTCTTCCCAGACCACGCAACGTTCCGGCCGGGCGCCGAGCCGGCGGGCCGCCTCCAGAAACGGGTCGGGGTCGGGCTTGTGTCGTGT
>JBIIOL010000360.1:0-4262 GCA_044336965.1 Pirellulales bacterium
GGCGGCCGGCCTGCCCGCCTGCGTGATCGTCGACTGCAGCCATGCCAACTCCGGCAAGGATCATCGCCGACAGTCGATCGTCTGGCGTGACGTGCTCTCGCAGCGCGTGGCCGGCGACCGCTCGATCGTGGGCATGATGCTCGAGAGCAACATCCATCCCGGCAACCAGCCGGTGAACAGCGACCGCTCACGACTCGAGTACGGCGTGTCTGTAACAGATGGCTGCATCGGCTGGGACGAGACGGAGGAACTGCTCCTCGAGGCCCACGCCCGGCTGGGCTGAGGTTCGCGAAAACTGCCGTCGACCTGGATGGCCCCGCAGGCTAGTCTCCCGTCCGGATTTTCTCGCCGCGAAGGGATGCGCCATGCGAACGATGACTGCCCGGTGTATGTACGTTTTCTCGGTCTGGTGCGTGTTGGCCTGCTGGGGACTGCGGCCGGCCGTGGCCCAGCCCATCGCCGGCCAACCGGAGGTTCAGACGGTCGTGGGCGCCCGCCAGGCCCTCGACCAGTTCTTCGCCAATCCCGGTGAGTCGCTCCCGGCTGCGATGCTGCAGAAGGCCGAGGGCGTGGCGATCTTCCCGAACATGATCAAGGGAGGGTTCATCCTCGGCGTCAACTACGGCAAGGGCGTGCTCCACGTCCGCAATCCCGACCGCACGTGGAGTCCGCCGGTGATGGTGACGATGGGCGGAGGCAGCGTCGGATTTCAGGTGGGCGTGCAGTCGGCCGACATCCTGCTCGTGTTCGCGACCCCGCGGAGTCTCAACGGCGTCTTGCAAGGGCAGAAGGTCACGCTCGGGGCCGATGCGTCGGTGGCGGCAGGCCCCGTGGGCGTGCAGGCCAATGCGGGCACCGACGCGAAGCTTGGTGCTGAAATCTATTCCTATGCACGCAGCCGCGGACTGTTCATGGGCGTGTCGCTCGGTGGCGCCGATCTGTCGGTCGACAACAATGCCGATTCCGTACTCTACGGGAGGTTCGGCGTGACGCCTGCCGACGTCTTCCAGAACCGTGGCATCGCCATTCACCAGGAAGTGCAGCAACTGATCAACGACCTGAACATCCGCTCGCGACAGATGGCTGCGGCAGCCCCGCCCGCCACGGCCGCATCAGGTTTCCCCATGCCGGCCGCTCCGACACAGGCCGTGTTCACGGGCCAGCCTGTCGGCGCCCCCTTCCAGCCACAACCACTGCCACAGCAGCCTCTGCCGCCGCCGCTGCCAATTCAGCCACTGCAACCGCAACTGCAACCGCAACCGATGGCACCGGCGCCCAACATCGCCAACCCGCCGCTCGTGCCCATCCAGCGGTAGGGTCTCACCCGGTGACGATGCCAAGCCGAACCAACTCCGGCAGGCTTGTGTGGATGAAGGCCTGGCAGGCCTCGTCGATGAGTCGTGCCCGCTGGACTGCGTCGTTCACAGGCTGACCGTTCTGCTGCAGCGTCCGACCGCTGGCCACGAGCCGCTTGTCCACCCGCGCAGCCAGCCCGTCGCGGCCACGTGCGGCGAGTTCGTGGAGGATCGCGGCATCGAGATCGCCGAGCGAGTGACCGGTGCCAGTGAGCACGCTGGCCAGCGACACCGACCTCCCCCCCAGCGCATCGGACTCGAGCACAGCGATGTTGAAGGGGTGCCGGATCGAGATCGCATCCGCAAGTTCCGTTGGAACCTCACCGATCGCTCCCGCGGTGATATCGAACAACCCCATGGCCACGCCTGCGTCCACGGCTCGCACGATGTCGGCGGGTGGCGTGCCCCGCATTTCCTTGGCCGCCACGATTTCGGAAAGCCGCCTGCTCCTGCCGCCCAGGATCCCCAGCAGCGACTGGTAGAGCGGCCCCTGCACGGTCGATGTGACGACGCCGAGATTTGCCTGGTAGGGCAGCGTGAGATCTGGCTTGGCGATGCGGTAATGGAGGTCGTCCACATCCCGCAACCGCTCCTCCGGGTCCCGCATCATCCGGGGCGATTTCGAGTAGATGTCCCAACGGAATGCCGTGTTGGCACAGAAATCCTTGTGGGCTTCCGTGACGAGCCGGTTCGTGGTCGTGCGGAAGAGTTCCTGGAACTCGGGGCGAACGCAGAGGTCCCAGAAGTTCGTGAAGACTGGCAGGCTGCCGACGAAAGAGAGTCCTTCCTGCCCAAACGCACCCGCCACCTCGGCAAAGTAGAAGCTGGTCCAGTGCTCGTTCATGTATTCGTGAACAAGATACCGGGGGTCCTGTTGCAGCAGAGCGTCGACGTAGGCGGCGGCGCGGGGATTGTCCTCGAAATACTTCGCCTGCTTTTCCCGCATGTAGACGAGGTAGGACACCGCGTCCCTGACCCGCTGCACGCTGTCGCCCTGCCGCAAGGCGGCATACTGCCGCAGCATGCCGCGGATCGGCTGGAGATGCGCCCAGCCAGGCATGGCGTTGTAGCTCACCAGCAGGAGTCCGCCGGGAGCGAGATGGTCGCGGGCGATCGCGAGGATCTCCTCGCGCACGCTCGGTGCCACCCAACTGTAGACGCCATGCAGCGCCAGAAAATCGAACGACCCCAAGTCAGCCGGCAGATGGCCGAAATCGGCCGTGATGACCCGTGCATTGCCGAGCCCCCCCGCGGCGATATCGCGGGCCACGGCAGCGGTGTGGTCCGGGTTCACGTCCACGCCGACGAACTCTCCCTGGGGATGCGCCGCCGCAAGCGTGGTGAGGCAGCGGCCCAAGCCGCAGCCAAGCTCGAGGAAGCGAAAGCCATCCGCGGTCCGGGGCGGCATGACGCCGTTGAGCGCGGCGACATACCGCATCGCCACCGGCGACATCTGCGGATAGAAGCCCGGCACGTAGGCGACATCGGTGACATAACCAGCGGCTGCCATGGGATCTTCTCCTGAGGCTCCGGAGTATGCGGCATCCCGGCAGTTCCGGCAATTGCCCCGAGGTCAGGCGTTGCGGGTCAGTTTCCAGTATTTCCGTCGGATCCGCCGTCGGATGCTGGCCAGCTCCGCAGGCAAGCGGTCGAGTCCCAGCCTGTGGCTGAAGGTGCGACTGCGGGCGACGGGTGCGACGGGCGTGGAGAAGATGCGGGTGAACTGGTCGAGGATCGACGTGGCATCGGCACAGGCCGGCACCGCGTTGTCGCGATACCACGGCCGCCCGAGCATCTCCAGATGGAGGGCGGGGTTGCGGTCCACCTCGACCACCCGCTCGACGAGATCGTCGAGCGAATGGGAGTCGTGCGCCGAGAGAAAACTCCGCGTGTCAAAATCGCGGCCCACGAGAGGATCACCCCAGTAGATCGGAATCGAGTCCGACAGCATCGGCTCAACGATCTTTTCCGTGGTGTAGCCAGGATATGACTCGTTCTCGAAGGCGATGGTGAACTTATAGTCACGCAGAAAGGCCTGCTTGTCGCCCACACGGTAGCCCAACGTGTTGAGCACTTTGCCACCGGAATCGACCGGTTTGTAGCGGGAGAGCTTCCTGAAAAAGTCGTTGCGATTCCGGCACAGTGGATTGGAGACGACGAACGCGCAAAAGCGACTCTTCCTCGCGAGGATGGCGGCGGGGTCATGATCGGGCGGCTTCACGAGCGACGCAGGATCGACGTAGAACGGCCAGTGCGGCATCCGGAAATGCCGGGGATGCATGGAATGTTCGAACGAAAATGCCCAGTCGCTCGCACTCCAATCGGGCTCAATGTTCTCGCCTGTATAGAAGATCCGCACGCAGTTCCAGCGGCGATAGTCACGACGCCGTTTGCCGACATACGAAAAGATCACGAAGTCGGGATCTTCGCAGAGTTCGAGACGGTAGCGCCGTCCGAGCAGTCGCGTGAAGAAGTTGTCGTGCGGATCGAAGCCGTCCCAGAAGCCCGCGAACTGCAGCCGGATCGTCAGGAGTTCCTCGCTCGGCGTTCGGGCAGCGTGAACATCTCGCTGGGCGATCGGCATGGAGCAATTCCTCGTGTGCGGTCCGATCGCGCGAGCACCATGCTCCCGATCCAAGCCGTCCCGAAGTCGGGAATGGTTACAGGAGCGATGCCACCTTCTGCAACAGCGTCCAGACGCCGATCAAGACGAAACCCGCCGACGAGAGCCACAAGAGCAGGTCCCAGCCACGCGACGGCGTGAGCCGAGCATCGAAGTCGCGATGACGGAAAAAGAGCACGGCCACGCCGAGAGCGGCCAGCATGATCGCCTGTGCGATCCCGCTGGCCAGCACCATGCCCACGGGCTCGCGGATGATCAGTGCCAGAATGAGCGCCGCGAGCGGC
>JBIIOL010000359.1:0-4262 GCA_044336965.1 Pirellulales bacterium
CGGGTCGGCCTCGGCCCGCAGGTTGACGAGCAGCCGGCCGATGTCGATCGGCTCGGACAGCCGATGCGAGAGGTGGGCCGCGTCGGCGGTGCGGACGAGGTTGGCCGCGGCGAGTTCGTAGGGATCCCCCTCGATCGCGAGCGTGCCCTTGAGATGCGCGATTTCGTGGCCGCTTGCTTCGATCGCCGCGCGGATCTGCGAAAGGATCGCCACGAGCAGTTCGTTGCCGTCGAACTCAGCCGCATCGGCCGCGCCAATTCGCACCTCGGCATTGAGCCAGCCGAGCAGCGACTCGCCGAGCGCGTAGCGGTCGTAATCGATCTCGGCGATCGCCGCCGCCTGCGACGTGTCGGCGAGGAGCCGCGCAAACCAAGGCTCGAGCCCCCTGTCATCGCGGGCCGAGCATTCGAGAATCGTCGCCTGCGGGTTCACCGCCGTGAGGGCCACCCGCAGCCGTTCCAGCCGCGAGGCATCGACAAGGTCGCACTTGTTGATGGCGATGATCTCTGCCTCTTCCAGCTGCTTGCGGTAGATGTAGGCCACGTGTTCCGAGAGCTTCGCGGTGGCGAGCCCCAGCACCCGTTCCGCCCGGAGCGGATCGACGACCACGCTCATCGGGGCCACCGTAAAACGGTCGCCGTAGATCTGCTCCAGCGGCAGTGTCACCGTGGCCACAAGGTCGGTGCAGCTGCCAACCGGCTCGGCGATCAGCACGTCAGGCGCCGTCTCCCGCACGAGCGACTCGGCCGCCTCAACCAGCGACGTGAACCGGCAGCAGAAGCAGCCGCCCACGATCTCCTCGACCGGCATCCGGTGTGCCGCGGCGAGGGCCGTGTCGACGAGCCCCCCGCCCTGGTCGTTCGTGACCAATCCCACGCGGAGTCCGCGGGCGGTGAGCCACTCGGCCAGCTGCAGGATCGACGTCGTCTTGCCGGCCCCGAGAAAGCCGCCAACCATGATGTATCGGGCTCTCGTGACGTTGGTGGCTTTCGCAGCGGTCATGCATCGTCTCCTGGCTCAGGCTCGTCAGATGGGGCTTGCTTCTCGCCAGCATTCCCGTCGCCATCACTATAGCGGGAGGCCTGCAGCTGATCGATCGTCGCGGTGAGCAGCGCGATGTAGCCGTGCACGTCGAGATGGCCCGGCGTGGGTGTGCCCTGCACGGCGTAGAGCCAGCCGGCGCCGTAGGGATCGGAATGGGTGAGGCAGGCTTCGGCGGTCAGTGCCGGATTGGCGGCCTGCAGCGTCCCATCGACGACACAAAAAAGGTCGCTCACCGCCTTGAAGCCCTCGACGGTCCCGAGTCGCTCGCCACCGGCGACGGTCTGGCCCGGCTTCACCTCCAGCACCATCTCCACCAGTTCGCCGAGCATCCGCGTGGCGAACTTTGTGAAGCCGACGTGCCAAAGCCGCGGCGTGTCGACGCTCGCCGCCTCGGCGGCGGCGTCGATAATGGACTGCCCGGCAGCACCGTCCGCCGGCCGCATCCAGAAATGTGACGGCGTGTAGAGGCAGTCGACGGGGAACCGCGCCGAGAAGTGGGCATGCCGAAAGCGGACGGTTTCCATGCCCCCGATGCTACCCGCCCGTGAGCCGCTCCCGCAACGGGCTGCGGGGTGCCGTGCCTATCGCGACGGCGGCCGCGACTCGAGTGCGAACGTGAAGTCGTTCTTCGCACCCGACTTCACCTCGGCAGTGAAGCCGCTGGTGTTGGCGTCGGTGTAGCGGATCGGAATCAGCGACTTCGGTGGCGGGGGCGGCGATTTGGGATCGAAGGCCGGCATCTCCTCCTCGCAGATGACCACCACCTTGTGAAAGCCGACGAGCGCGCCGTCGCCCGGCTTGAAGGCTGTCAGCGAAAACCGACCGTCATTCCCGATGAGGCCCCCCGCCATGCGGCCCTTCGTGCCCTTGCTGCTGTCGGGCACGAACTGCACCTGCCCCTTGGTGAGCGGCTGGCCATCGAGTGTGACGATGCCGCCCACCTGACCCACCGGCGGAGTCTTCACGCCGCTGCAGCCTGAGATGGCAAGGACAGTCACGGCGCTGGCGCACCATGATTTCAGGATCATGTTCAGAGACATTTTGAACCCCCTTGGGATTGATGGTTGTTGGCGGTGTCGATCGTGCCGCGCGTTGGAAACGTCGGCGTGTCGGTCAGACGTTTCGGTCACTCGAACAGGGTGTTCGTCTCGCCGCCCGCGATCGTCGCCAGATTTCTCCAGATCGTGATATCGATATTGTCGTTCACGAACCCCGCGCTGGCGTCAGCCCTGACCATGTGCAGGCCGCCCGTGTGCTGCGAGCTGAAGGAATGGTTCGCCCACTGGTTTGTTGTAGCGAACCGTCTCTTCGATGAAGGGCAGGACCATCACCAGCGGTCCGAGGGCTTTGGGGCCGCACGTCCAGTTATAGGTGCCCAGCGTGGCACCCGGGAACACGTTGCGGGCGTCGTGAAAGTTCAGGAATCCCAGCCCCAACTGCTTGATGTTGTTGATGCACGCACTCCGCCGCGCCGATTCCCGGGCCGCCTGCACGGCGGGCAGAAGCAGGCCGACGAGCGTGCCGATGATGGCGATCACCACCAGCAATTCAACGAGGGTGAAACCCCGGCTTGGGCGGGACGAGCCGCCCGGCGAAACCTGAGAACGTGACGGATTCATGGGGACACCTGTGAGGAGATGAGAAGATAAAAACATGAAATGAGAGATCAGCCATCGGTATCGGCGTGCATCACAGAATCGCCCTGTCGGCTGAGACAAATAATGGATTTTGCCAACGGAGAAGGTCCGCATGCACGCCCCACAAACCCGTTTCGCCGGATAGTCATCGGTGTCAGGCGTCGCAACATACGCGTCGCTCCAGCGCGGCAGAATGGGGGATGGCTTGTGATGGGGACTGTGACGGCCAGACAGTCCACCACAATGAGCAGAATCGCCCGGCGCCCGGCTCAGGACCGCTGGTCGATGCGGTCGCCGCCGGCACGCGGCGTGCCCCGTCCGCCCCGCAGCCGGTCGAGCAACCTGCGCATGTCAGCGGGCAGCGGGCTTTCGAAGCGGAGATCGTCACCTGTTTCAGGATGGACGAATCCGAGTTCGGCGGCGTGCAGCATCACCCGCGGGGCCTGCGATGTGTCTTCCACCTTCATGTGCCGCGGCGCGGAGTAGACCCGCTCGCCGCAGACTGGATGGCCGATCTCCGAAAGATGGATGCGGATCTGGTGGGTGCGGCCGGTTTCGAGACGGCACTCGACGAGTGTGAAGGCATCGCCGAACTGCTCGACGGGCTGCACGTGCGTGACCGCCCGTTTGCCCTCCTCGGTCTCCGACGACCCGCGGCGGCCGTCGCCGCGATCGCGGATGAGGTTCGTCTGGATCGTGCCAGCCCCGACGCGGCCGACGCAGATGGCGAGATACCGCCGGTGCGTGGTGTGGGCCCGGAACTGTTCGGCGAGGATCCGCTCGGCCGGAACCGTGCGGGCAAACACGACGAGCCCGCTCGTCTCCCGATCGATCCGGTGCACCGCCCGCACTGGCGGAACGTGGCGGGGCTTTTTGTTGCCGCGGGCCCCGTGGCGGACGAAGAGATGTCGGGAGATCGCGTCGGGCACCATTTCATCGAGTGTGGGCTGCACCTGCCGCCGCCGCGTCGGCCAGGAGAGTTCCTCGGTATGCCGCGTGGTGGTGATGCCGGTCGGCTTGTCGACCACCACGACCTGGTCGTCGAGATGGACGACCCGCACGTCGTCGGCCTTCGGCGGCGCGGCAGCGGCTGCGGCGAGCACCTTCACCACCTCGCCATCCTTGAGCCGCCGCGCCGTGTCGGTGCAGATGTTGCCGTGGATCATCACCCGCCGCGACCGCACCAGCTTCTGCACCTGCGACCAGCTCGCCGCCCCGGCGTCGCCCGCGGTCAGCTTCGCGCGGAGAAAGGCCGCGACCGTCTGGCCGCGGTCGGCGGCGGTGACATGATGTACGGTTCCGGGCGCGGGTTTCATGCCGCAAATCTACCACGGAGTCCCCCGGTTTCCGCCGGGGGCTTTTATTGAATCTGATGGATCCCGAACCGCCGCCAGCGGGTCATAGAACACCCGGCTTGACCGCAGTTTCCGCGGTTTTAGACTCTGAGGGGAGGCCTCAGATCGGCAGCCTCCCCAGGCGAGCCGTTTTCTCCTTCTCCATAGATGAGGACCTCTTTCCGTGCCCGGCACATGCGTTATCGGTCTGCAGTGGGGTGACGAAGCCAAAGGCAAGCTCGTCGAC
>JBIIOL010000361.1:0-4242 GCA_044336965.1 Pirellulales bacterium
GTCCCGGCTGACCCTGTCCCGGCTGACCCTGTCCCGGCTGACCCTGTCCCGGCTGACCCTGTCCCGGCTGACCCTGTCCCGGCTGACCCTGTCCCGGCTGACCCTGTCCCGGCTGACCCTGTCCCGGCTGACCCTGTCCCGGCTGACCCTGTCCCGGCTGACCCTGTCCCGGTTGACCCTGTCCCGGTTGACCCTGTCCCGGCTGGCTCGCGCCGCTGCCCGCCTTACCACCGGACGACTTCTTGCCACCACCGCAAGAAGAGCACCCCTCCTTGCCACAGGGTTTCCCGTCGGCGCCCGCACATGGCGGCGACTCCTGCGACGCGTCATGGTTTTCAGAGTCACCCTTCGATCCGGTCTGTGGTCCTTGCTGCTTCGCGTCTCCTCGTGGTTCCCCGTCCGGCCTGTCCGCGTTTTTTCCCTCGTTGGCTCCGGCCTTCGGCGCACCAGCAGGCTGCTTGCCAGCACCGCTGTCGTTCCCTCCACCTTCGGGCTTCTCCCCGCCAGACTTCATCGCGTCGGACGGGCTCCCTCCTGCCTGGCGCCGATGATCGAGAATTCGCTCCATGGCCTCGCCGTCGTTGGTGCCGTCGGACGCCACCGCAGGCCGTGGCTGCTGCTGCCCGCCCCCCTGCTTCCCACCATCGCGTTGGCCCTCGGCCTGCCCGCCCTGCGACTTCCCATCCGCACCTCGATTCCCTGCAGTGCCTTTCCCAGGCTGCTCACCGCCAGCCTGTTTCGTCTGGCCCGCCTTGCCGGCTTGTTGGCCACTCTTACCCTGCATGCCGTTGCCATCGGCTTGTGCCCCGTCCGGCTGTTTGCCGCTGCCACCCTTCCCCTGCCCGTCTTGGCCCTGGCCGGCGCCGTTGGCATGACCGGGCTCACCACCCTTGCCCGGCGAGCCGCCCTGCTGCCTGTTGTCGCCCGCCTGCGGCTGTTTGCCACCCTTCTGACTGCCCTCAGCGGCACCGCTCTGCTGCCCGGGTTGGGGTTCGCCCTGCTCAGCACCGTTTTGCTGCGGTGTTTTCTGCTGCGGGGCGTTCTGCTGACTGCCAGCGGACCGCTCGGGCTTCTGGCTGCCCCGCTCATTCGGACTCTGTTCACCGGCGGCATCGGACGTGTCACCAGCCGCCTGTTCACCTGCGGGATTTTTGCCCTGCGAGTCCTGGTTCCCCTGCCTGTCATCACCCTTCGCCATGCTTTTGCCATCTGCTTTGTCATCGGGTGAGCCGTCGCCAGAGTCCTTGCCCTGTCCGTCCCTGCCGCTGGGCTCGCCATCGTCGCCCGACTCTCCGGAACCGTTCCCATCGGCCTCTTTCGGATCGCCCTCGCGACGATCTGGATCCCGCTCGCCAGAACGCGGTGGAGTCTTTTCTGGCGGCCGCGGCGGCGCAGAGGGATCGACTTGGAGCGATTTCCACGGCGTGTGCGTGACGTTCGGCTGGTTGGGCCGCGTATCCACGGCCACGCCCCTGTATTCGAGCGTGCTCCCCGCTCCCGCCCCGAGCCGCTCCGGCACGAGTTGCATCACGCCGTTGAACGCGGTCCGCCGTTCGCTGTCCGGCAGCACGATCTCGGGCTGTGCGGCACCGCCCTTCACGCGGGTCTCGATGCCGACACGAGCCAGCCCAAAATCGGGATCAAGCGCCCGCACCCGCACTGTCACGGGCGATCCGGGTGGCACGCGAGCCGGCGATTCCCGGGGCTCCTCGATGGAAATCTCGGGTGCCAGGTCCGCCTGCACCTCGATCCTGTGTTCGAGTTTTTCCGTCTCGATCTGCTCTCTGCCAGCCAACGCCGTGCCGCGCGGCTGGAACACCAGCCGGTACGACGCATGCTCGGGTGCAGTGCGCTCGGCATTCATCTGCAGCACGAACGAGCCACTCGCCCGCGCAAGATCGCTCGCGCCAACCTTGAGCTTCAGGTCGCGACTGCCATCGCAGCCAAAGTCGATCCATGCGGACTCGAGCGGCTGGTTGCTCTCGGCAATGATCACAACCCGCGTACCCTCGACGGCACGCAGGTCACCCTGCCATGCCACCGATTCGCGTTCGCGGTTCATGTAGGCGGGAAACTCGTACCGCACCTCGCGGACGAGAAGGGTCGGCGAATCGACCAGGGCCACGCGTATCGGCTCGCTCCGACCATCGCCGGCCTGCATCGTGAACGCCACCGACTGATCGAGCCCGCGGGCCGCATCAGGCAGCACGGCGGCATACCGCTGCCCGGCGCCGGTCTCGCCCCCGACCCGTGTCATCTCCACTCGCCACGGCAACGCGGCACCGTCGACGGCGCCGCTGTCGAGCAGAGGCGCGACCGTCACCACCGGCCGCTCGTCGCGACCCAGACCGCGGACGACGCTGCTCACCACCAGTTGCCGGCCACGCACCAGAGTGGCCCTGCCGGCATCGACCCCGATGGTTCTGCTGTCATCCGCGATCCTGCCATCGTCCCCATCGGCTGCAACGGCGCCTGCAGCCGCCGCGACGACTGCCGGCTCCTCTCCGGGCATCCGCCATCGCAGGTGGGCCGACTCGAATCGCACGCGAGTCGGCGCCGCCACTCGCGCCCACGGCGCCAGGAGCCGGGCCGTGGTGGTGAGCATGCTCTTCGGGGCTGCCAGCGAGTAGATACACGCCAGGCCGACCAGCAGCGCGAGACCATAGGCCAGTCGTACCGCAGGAGCACGATCGATGAAGGTCGCCGTCGGCACGTACGAGAGCCGCTTGGCAGCACGGCGTTCGAGCGACCTCACAACGGAGGCCGCGTTTCCCTCCGGGTGCGCCTTCACCAGCACGGTGTTGACGAGATCGTTGTGCAGTTCCGGATGCTCCCGTTCGATCACACGTGCCGCATAGACGAGATTCACGCGATACCGCACCAGCGGAAGAATCCAGCGGACAACCGCCAGAACAATCGCAGCGAGCCCCGTCAGAAGCCACGTCCACCGCGCCCAGCGCGGCAGGCCACCCGAGACGATCCAGTGTTCCAGAAAAATTCCGCTGGCGATCCAAAGCAGCGAGGCCACCGCTGCCCCCAGCAGAAACGTGGTGAGCGCGACCCCCTTGTAATCGGCGGCGGCCGCGGCGAGCCGTCTGGAGAGGTAGCGTTCCGACTTGGAGTCGGCCTGGCCGTCGTCGCCCCATGTGCCGACGGCAAGTGGCTCGGAGGTTGGATGGGAAGCCGTGGCCATGCTGTTGATTATATCGGCAGCATTGACGATCTGCTGCTCCGCGTTGACGGCTGTCGGAAAAGCCGCCTAAGGTAGCCCTCGCCACGCCGTCAAACGGCCGCTCTACCGGAAAAGGAAGCCCGCATGCCCCTCCTCCCCGACGCCGAAGCTTTCAAGCGTCTGGTGGACGGAACGGCCCGCGGCGCGGCGCCGACGCTGGCGCGGCTCGCCCTGGCCGGGCTCGCGGTGCCCTACGGGCTGGCGATCGGCTGCCGCAATGCGGCTTACGATCATGGTTTCCTCAGGGCAGCCCCGGGGGCTGTGCCGGTGGTGTCGGTCGGCAATCTCACGCTCGGCGGCACGGGCAAGACGCCCCTGGTGGCGTGGCTGGCACGGGCCGTGGCGGCCCGTGGCCTGCGGCCCGCCATCGTCAGCCGCGGCTACGGGGCCGTGCGTGGCGAACGCAGCGACGAGGCGGCGGAGTTGGCCATCCTGCTCCCTGCCGTGCAGCACGTGGCCGACCGTGACCGCGTCGCCGGGGTCCGCACCGCGGCTGCCGCTGGCGCGGAGATCGCGCTGCTCGACGACGGGTTCCAGCACCGCCGTCTTGCCCGCGATCTCGACATCGTGGCCGTCGATGCCACCGACCCATTCGGCGGCGGCCGTCTGTTTCCGCGCGGACTGCTGCGAGAACCGATCTCGGGACTCGCCCGCGCCCACGCCGTGGTGCTGACGCGGGCGACAGCGGTCGATGTCCGGCGTCGCAACGAGATTCGACTCGCGCTGGCCGAGGCCTGCGGGGGCACACTGCCGCCAGTCTGGATGGAGGCCACGCATCGACCGGTGCAACTGCGGTCGGCGTCGTCAGACACACAGCCACTCGAACGTCTGAGCGGCACGCGGATCGCCGCTTTTGCCGGCATTGGCAACCCAGCGGCATTCCGTGCGTCGCTCGAGAACGCGGGCGCCACCCTGGCCGGGTTTCGCTCCTTTCCCGATCACCACGTCTACACAGACGCCGACCGGCAGGCGATCCGCGGCTGGGCGGCAGGACTGCACGCCGATCTGGT
>JBIIOL010000027.1:0-14144 GCA_044336965.1 Pirellulales bacterium
GGGCCGCAGTCGGACCGCTCGCCGATTTCTACCAGTCCGAACTGCCCCAGACGGGCAACTGGTCGGAGACGCTGGGGAAGATCGACAAACGGTCCATCGAGGACGCTCTTGATGCCTGGAAAGCCAGCGTCGTGGCAACCTGGCAGCGGCGGCTTGAGGAGCGGCAAAAACTGGTTCCGCTCGATGAGGCCTCCCTGGCCGAAGCCAAGCGTTGCCTTCAAGCCGCCGAGGATGAGCTTGATGCGTATGCAGCCGACAAGAGTCTGGCATTGGGGGAGTACCGGTCCGAACTCGCCCGGCGGATGGAAATGGAAAGCTCGCCGGAAGCCGCCCGCGTGCCTTTTATTCGCGAACTGATCGCCAAGGGCCGGCGGGCACTGGTCGCCCAGCAGGCGGAGTGGATGCGCGATGCTGAGGCGATAGGCGCCAAGCTGGAGTCGAACTGGGATGAACCGCGGACGGGCGCCGAACGGCAGCGGCTCTCCGGCGGCATCGCACCGACGCGGCTCTGGAAAGCTGACAGGTTTGTGAGTTGGTCGCTGGTCACGATCGGTGCCTGCCTGGTGTTGGGCATCCTGGTGAAGTTCAACGCCATGGGCGGCGTCTGCTTCCTGGCCAGCATCATCGCTTCGCAGCCGTTCTGGGTGCCCGATGCCCAGGCCACGTATAACCAATGGGTGGAGCTTGCCGCCCTGCTCGCAATCGCCAGCCTGCCGACTGGCGGCTGGAGCGGCCTCGACTTTTTCTTCGGAAAATGGCTCGGAAATTTCTGTCCGCTGAGCGGTTGCTGCCGGACGAAATCCCGTGATTGATCCCCTGTTGAGTGATCCCCTGTTTTAGAAGGTGATGCGATGCATCTGACGGAAGAACAGAAAACGATCGGCAAGGAGAATTTCGCCGACGCCATCAACATCACGCGGCGGGATTTTCTCACCGGCACGCTCGCCGCGGGCCTCGCCACCGGTGCGGGCTTGGGATCGATCTACTTCGGCTACGGCAAAAGCGTCGGCAACCCGCTCCGCGTGGGCGTTCTCGGCACGGGCGACGAGGGCAGCGTGCTCTTGGGCGCCCACAGCCCCGATTATCTCAACGTCGTCGCGATCGCCGACATCCGCCCCTACAACGTCTTCCGCGCGTTCCACGGCGACGTCTCCAGCCCCAGTGCCTATACCGCCCGCCCGGGCCTGATGGCGAAGTACAAGTGGTCGAGCGAGGACGAGGCCCGCAAGCAGGTGAAGGTCTACGGTGCCTACGAAGACCTCCTGGCCGACGACGATATCGAGGCCGTGGTCATCGCCCTGCCCCTCCATCTCCACGCCGAGGCGGCGATCAAGGCGATGCGGGCCGGCAAGCACGTGCTCACCGAGAAGCTGATGGGCCACTCCATCCATGAATGCAAGGAGATGAGCCGCGTCTCGCGGGAGACGGGCAAGATTCTCGCCACCGGCCACCAGCGGCACTACAGCGTGCTCTACGACAATGCCGTGCACACGATCGGCAGGGCCGGACTTCTCGGACAGTTGCATTCGATTCGGGCACAGTGGCACCGCGGGAATCTGCCCGGCAACGACAGCTGGAAGCCGCCGATGCCAGACGACGAGTCGCTCGCCAAGAAACTGGTCGGCTGGAAGAAGGACCTCGAGACGGCCAAGCCCGCCGATATCGTGCCGCTCACCAAGCGGATCGCGCAGCTCGAGGCCCAGATCTCTGACTCGCTGGTCGATGCCGCCAAGTATGGCTACACCCCGATGACGCTTGGCGACGGCGAGACGCGGTCGCCCCTCCAGGAACTCATCCGCTGGCGGCTCTGGAACCGCACCGGCGGCGGCCTGATGGCGGAACTCGGCAGCCACCAGCTCGACGCGGCAGGCATCTTCGTCTCGGCGATGCATGGCGAGGGGAAGAAGGTAAAGCCGCTCACGGTGACGGCCGTCGGCAACCGCAGCATCTTTCCGGCCGATCGCGAGGTCGACGACCACGTCTACTGCATGTATGAGTATCCAGCCCCTGGCTACGAGGAAGACAAGAACAAGAAGATCGTCGTCACCTATTCGTCGATCAACGGCAACGGGTTCGGCGATTACGGCGAGGTGGTGATGGGCACGAAGGGCACGCTCGTGCTCGAACGCGAACAGGACGTGATGCTCTACAAGGGCTCGGCCAAGGACACCCGCGTGACGGTCACCAAGAAGAAGGACGGCTCGGCCGCGCTCGACACCACCGAGAGTGGCGGTGGCGGCGGACCGGCGGCCGGCGGCAAGGTGACTGGCGACGGCGCCCCTCCTTCTCGCGGCTACACCGAGGAGATGGAGCACTGGGCCTGGTGCATCCGCAATCCGTCGCCGGAGAACCAGCCGCGGTGCAAGCCCGAGGTGGCGATCGCCGACGCGGTGATCGCGCTGGTGAGCAACGTCGCGCTGGCGAATCCAGAGACGCAGGCTCGGATTCACTTCAAGCCGGAGTGGTTCGACATCGCGAGCGACGAGACCCCCGAGGGAGTGAAGCCCGACACGGGCCGCGACCGCTACAAGGTCTGACCTAGTACAAGGCCTGACCGAGCGGGCAGATCCACGGCATCGCTCCCGTCGCGGCGGTGCCGAGGCGGAGGACGACGGACTCGCCGCCTGAAGCCCGCGGCTCATCGATGCATCCACGTCGGGGACGACGCCCATGCGTCGGCTCTCTCCACGCATTCCCAAACGCGAGTCACACATGCTCTTCTCAATCAATGAATGGGGACGGCTTCGCGCTGTGATCCTCGGAACCGTGGATGGCTTCGCGCCCGGCCTGTCTTTCAGCCGACGGGCCAGCCCCGCGGAGATCACCGAGGCCGAGACGATCGCTGCCGAGGGCTATCCCAAGAGCTACCTGGAAGAGGTCACCGAGGACCTCGACGGGTTTCGGGTCGCGCTCGAGGCCGAGGGTGTTCGGGTCCTGCGGCCGTCGTGGACCGAGGACGCCGTCTCCTTCACGACACCGAACTTCAGCGGGAGCGGATTCGACCTGTACAACGTGCGCGACCAGCAGCTCGTCGTCGGGAACACATACGTCTCCACGCCGCCCACCTCGCGTTTTCGCTACTTCGAGCAGTTCGGACTGCAGGAGCTTCTCCATCGACACTACTTCGACCGGGGATTTCGCTGGGTTTGCGCCCCTCCGCCGAAGCTGCGCGGCACCTACCTGCGCGAGGTGCCGCGACTGAAGACCGACCTCGAGAAGCTGGAGGACGACCGCCAGCGCGCTCTCGGCAACAAGGTGCCCGAGCGGTTTCGGCTTCTCGACGAGGACGAGGTGCTGTTCGATGCCGCCAATGTCTGCCGGCTGGGCAAAGACCTGCTGTACCTCGTGTCGAAATCTGGCAATCGCAAGGGCGGTCGATGGCTCCAGGCGATCCTGGGACCGGACTACCGGGTGCACTTCACCGAGACCTACCGATCGTCGCATCTCGATTCGACGATCGTGCCGCTGCGCGAAGGCCTGGTGCTGCTCAATCGGCTTCGGGTCAGCTCGGAAACCTGTCCGACGGTCTTGTCCCACTGGGACAAGATATCATTCGGCGATGCCGCGCCTGTTCCCGCAGAGGAGATCGACTTCCACGAACGGGTTCGCGTTCCGGTCGCGCGTCGTCTGGCAGCGCTGGGCGTGGAGTCGACCCTCGACCAGCTGACGTCGCCTTGGATCGGATTGAACCTGCTGGTGATCAGGCCCGGCCTCGTGATGGTGACCAATCCCCAGCCGATGCTGCAGAGGGAGCTGGCCCGGCACGGGGTGGAGAGCATCGCCATCCGGATGCGGCACGCCTACTCGATGCTCGGCGGCCTTCACTGCACGACCCTCGACCTTGAGCGGGATGCCGATTGAAGGGCGGACCCGGCCCGCCCGCACCGATGTGCCAACTGGATGGATATCCTGACACGGGCCTGGTGTTCCCGAACTGGATCGACATCTCGGACGATGGCGAGTTCATCGGGGTCAAACAGCGACGTCGCCTGCATGCCGAAGGCCAGTGAGGAGGCCGTATCGGGGCCCTCGTTCCGTGTGGCCGATGACTCGCGTGTTCCGTACTGGCCACGTATACTCCGCGCGGTCTTCAACACGCCGGGCCGGACGTCGAGCGTGAACTGACCGAGGCGAGCGGGCCGGCTGCGGGACAAGCTGTTCGTGAGACTTTCTCCGCGGCCTGGCAGCCGACCGCCGGCGACCGGGTGTTTTTCGGGCCGGACCGCGTGCGTTGCAGGAAGGAACTTCTTCTCGTGTATGGTGAACCGGCGTTGAACGGCGTATCAAGACATTCGTCCGCGTCCATGGCTGCGGCCGCAGAGGCGATCGAGCGGACACGCGGGCTCGATCGATCGAGTCGGGCTGTCCTCGATCTGGCGTGCGGCACTGGGGACGGTCTCCAGATGCTCCTCGAGGCCGGGTTTCGCGTCGCAGGCATCGATGTCGACGGCGATATGATCCGCACTTGTGGGGAAAGGCTTGCCGCGATCGGAGATCGGAGGGCCGAACTCAAGCACGGTGATCTCACGAGGCTCGCCTGGTCGAACCAGTCGTTTGACGTCGTGGTCTCCGGAGGACTGCCCGGCGATTTCACCGAGGAACAGATTCGGGACGTGAAGCGTGAAATCATACGCGTGCTGCGAATGGAAGGACTCTTCATCGGCAACATCCCGTCCGGGGCAGTCGGCACGGAGATCGTGACTGTCGACGAAAAGTCGATCCGGCGATTCTGGGCACCGTTCCGGGTCGAAGCGACGCACGTGGTGGAGGTGGCGTTCGCAGGCGAGGAGAACTGCAGACCGTCGCTTGCGGTCGTGGCCCGTATGCTGGACTTCCCCACTCGTTTCGCCGCCGCTTTCCGCTTGGTGGAGTCTGGTGGCCCGCCGATCGCTTCACGCGAAGCCTTGGCAGGTCTGCGGGACCGTATCGTCGCTGCCTTGCCGGCCCTCGGCTACCGCCCCGGCGACCGACCTCCGAAGTTTCTGCTGGTTCCGAGGCACAAGTACGAGGATCGTCTCATCCCCCTTCTCGTCTTCCAGCGGCGGGCCGACGCGATGCCGATCGTCCAGTATGACGCATGCGGCGGCGTGATCACCCTCTGGGTCTACGGTCCGGTGCAGGATGACCGTACATGCCCGTACTCCCGGTTCGTGATCGATTGCAACCCCTGGCTCGGGCCGATCGACGAGCGAACGGTTCGGGGGGGCGTCCGCGCCTTCCATCGGGAGATCGCCGTCGGCGTTCATGCCACCGAGAGACTGCTGAGGACCGCCGATCTCCGCCATCATCGCAGCGTTGATCTGCCCGTCGACGTAGCCGTACGGCTCGACACGCTGGTGTCCCAGTCGTGCAGACGCTGCGACCTACTCGGTCCGCTCTTTGCGGTTCTGCAGCCCTTCATGCTGTACACGGGCCATGATTGCTACGACGAGGCCATCGACGTCGATACCGCGCTCGACACGAGCATGTCGTTCCTGCTCCAGCCGAAGGGGAAGGCATTTCAATTCTACGGCTCCGAGGACCACGCCGGTCGCTGGAGTCCGAGCGGGGACGTGTTTCGGTCGCACCTGAACCAGCGGTTCGGTAGGGAGGTTCAGAATCGCTGGAATACCCTCGAGCCGGCGTTCGTCGCCGATGCCCATGCCCTGATGGAGCGGCGTATGCAGAGTCTCTCGGCGCTGCCATATATGCGGAATGTATGTTGTCGAGACCGCGACTCGGACGTCTCTATCGGCTGGCGTAACTTCCGCGACGCCCTTCAGGTGCCAGTCTATGACCCTGAGCGGTCGGTCGACGGCCAGAGAGTGGCCTGGGTCATGTCCCTCCACTCGTTTTCCGACGAGCCGTTCCGATGGGGAATGGATCAGCTGTGGTCGCTCTACGACATGTTTATGGTCGCCGCGCGACACATCCGGGCAGCATGTCCCTCGGACCTCATCGTGCTTCGGCCCCACCCCAACAGCCTCGGCATGTTCACCGACCCCGGGCTCATCGAGCAGGTCGAGGCGGGCATCGTCAGGCATCCCACCGACCTGCTGGATGTCTACCTGCAACTGCGACTCTGCCAGGACATCGCCGCGCTCGGCGCGGAGTGTGAGTTGTCGTCGCTGCAGCCCGCCGAGGAACTGTTGCGGCCGGCCCGCTCCATCGTCGTCACGCGGCACGGGAGCATCCTCATCGAGGCGGCATGGATCGATCGGCTGGGCATCTTTTCCCGCATCGCGCCGTATGCCTTTCTGTTTTCCGAGGAACGCCAGTATTCCGACGCTGAGAGCCTGCGCAACGCTATGCTTCGCGCCCGCGAGACCGTTCTCGCGGGCGCGGTGCCGGTTCCGACGCGGCACGACATCGCGAAGTATCAGGCGATCCTCGACACGCCCAACGGCGTGAAGCGGGCGACCGGAATGGGCGAGGTCGAAATGCCGACCGTCGGTCACCAACCTCTGCGGAACTTCGATGATTTCCGCTACGGCCCGGAGACCATCGAAGAGGCAGCCGTTCGTCTCCTGTCGCTCTTCAACGTGCCGATCGAGAAGGAAGCACTGCGCTCGGCCTTTGGGTGGGGCGACGCGTAGGTCGCCTCAGTGCCGGTATTGCGGGCATCCCGCCTCGGTGGGAGCCACCAGCGCACGTCGTGGTCGAACGCCGAAAGAGTCCCCGGATGAGTGACACGGCAGCCCCGTCGGCAGCTTCTCAGTGCGTCAGGGCCGTAGCAGCATCGATGCGATCAACCGCGATAGCCGGGGACATCAGGGTGTCCTTGCCGAGGTCTTGTCGTCACGGCCATGCCGACGGTGTTCCGAATCCAACCGCGCACGCGTGATCTGGAGGTGATCAGCGGCTCTCACTTCCGAGATCGCGACATCCGGGCATGCGTCAATGACCCTGCCCAGAAGCATACGATCGAGTTCAGTGTCCACCGACATATGCACGTTTGCCAGAGCCTGCAGGGGCGTGCTCAACTGGTGAATGGCGAAGGCATTCGGATGGGCGTAGAATCGCGAGGTCACATGTTCCCGATCGTCGGGGTGCTGGGTCTCGTTGCGCACTCGCTCGAGACTCTCGGTGAGGATGATTTCCGTGAGGAGCCCTGACGGCACCGGTCGCGGGAGGCCGCTGGTCACAAGATCCAGATGCGCCCCTGTTGCAAGGCTTTCTTGCATGATAGCAAGACCTCTCCGCATATCCTCCAACGGCAGGAACGGCCGATCCCCGCACAGTCGGGCAAATGCCGCGAACCCGGCGGCGCGGGCGGCCTCGCAGGCTCGGTCAAGCACGTCATCGAGTGCACCACGGAAGACGGGCAGCCCGATCGCTCGGCTCGCTTCACACAGGGCATCGTCCGAAGAATCCGTGGAGGTGGCGAGCACCATCGGTTGATCGAGGCACCGGGCGCGTGCAACGACGCGTTCGAACAGGGTGGTGGGCCCCAAGGGCATGAGCGACTTGCCCGGCAGCCGTGCGGACGACATCCGCGCGAAGAGGATGATTCCGAGCGACGGGGACATCAAGCCTCCTCCGGATCGCGAAGACGAATCAATCCGTGCCTGCACAGCGTGTCCAGGGGACCGAAAAGCTCCCGGACATGCGTCCCACAACGCTCCGCGATATCGAGCAGGGTGTGCTCGCCATCGGCGAGTGACAGCAGGTCGAGCAACAGCCTCGACCCCGCACTGCTGCCCTTCTTGCTGAGTGATGGATAGAGCCCTCGCCTTCCGAGCTGGGGTTCACCCAGCACGCAGGTGACGGGATGACAATGCCGCTCGAGCACCTCGATCATCGACTGGTAAAGCAGAAAAGACTCCCCGAGGCCTGCAGGCGTGACCACTGAGCCGAGTGCGTCCAGCGACGTGTGGTATTCGGGATACTCGCCATACTTCGACCGCAGCACGCTCGCCACAGGCAGGTCGATGCCCGGTGCACAGTAGTTGCTCTCGTCGCTGCGGCGATCCATCCACGTATAGGCCTTGAACGCCGGCGTCTCACGGCTGAGCACATGCCGGGCGACCTTGTCGGCGAGGGTGTTTCCGTGCCGGGAGGGCAGATAGGACCACGCCCGCTCATCACCGACACAACTGATGTTGAAACCGGCGATCGTCCGCTCCTTCATCACGGCCAGATGGTCGTGCAGGTAGGCAGCCGACCCGATCATTTCGGGGACGAATACGAAGCGGTAGGTCCACTGCCTGTCCTTCCTGGCCAGGAGCCAACGGGCGAGATGGGCGAGCAGGCAAGGTCCCGATAGTTCGTTGTTGGCCATCGAGGGATGGCAGCAATACGTCGACAGAAGCACTTCCCGGTCGCTGCGTCCCGGCAGAACAAGTTCACCAAGCGTGATGCTGCCGGGAAAATGCCGGGCGTCGATACGAGCCCGATAGACGCCCGGCTGCAGGGCTCGTCGCCGGCCTTCGCTCAGGCAGAAGCCCCACGTTCTGGCGTAGTAGGACGTCACATAGGGGATCGCATCGGGCTGGTCGGGCAACGAGTGCAGATGGGGCTGCAGTTCCTCGAGGCTCAGGCTGCGATCGACTGGTTCCGAGTAGCCAACGACGTGCAGATTGTGGTCGGCGAAGTCCACCACCCGCGATCCATCCGGCCCCTCGAGCCAGCCCGCCGTGATCTCCCATTCGTCGGGTACCACCCAGTCGAGCACACGTTTGCCGGAAGGAATCTCCACCAGTCGAAGGCCCGGGAGCAGCTCGCTCAGGATGGTGAGCGTCTTCCGCAACCCCGGGCCGGAGATGGACCGATTGAAGGGCCAGAGTCTCTGCGCCAGTTCGAAGATCTGGCGGCCAATCGCCGACTGGTCGTCCGCTGTCGTTCCACTTGAAGAATGCATGGTGTTACGTGCTCCGCTACTCTGATCGCGTGAGCAGGAAAAGCTGGTTTCCCGACGGGCGGATGTCCGCAAAGTCCGGGTAAAGTCGACACCCGAGCCGCCTGCTCAGCCAGATCATCGCTGCGGATGTCCAGCCGGTCAGATGCTGGATGGCGACCGGCGTGTCGATGGCGTCCACGATGACTGCGGCAGCCTTCGCATGGTGAAAAAGGGTCTCCATGAACAGCCCCGGAGCATCCAGGTGATCGAGATACTGGAAGGCACCGATGACGTCGAATCGCCGCGGCAGGCACTCATCCCAGTGTGCGGTCTCGATGCCTGTCGAGGCGACGAGGTGATCGACACAGTGGACGCCGTCCCTGCGGCAGCCCGAGGACCAGTAGTTGTGCTCGGCTCGGCGCAGATAGACGGTCTCGCAGCCTTGCGACTGCGCGTGACGCAGGAGCCCCCAGAGCGGGCATCCGATCTCCGCATACGTGCGTATGCGGCCGAGCTTCGACTCCAGGTACGCCCAAAGGGAACCCGAGGAGAAACCGGAGAACCGTCCGTAGGGCACGGGCTCTCGCATGACGGAACGCAGCATCGGGACCAATGTCTGCAGTGTCGCGGTTTCGCCGTCGAGGATCGCCTTGCGGAGTCTGAGCAACTCCTCACGGCCGGCCAGTTCCGGAATGGAGTCGACGATCGATGCGAGCGACCTGCGGTATCGATTGATCTCGCGTGAATCGCCCTGCTCGATCGCTTCGCGATAGGCGGACAGTTCGCTTTCAAAGTTGTTCGCCGAAAATCGTCCCGACACCACATCCCAACCCCGGGGATGATCGGGAACGCCTTCGTCGAACAACCGGCTCAGGGCGTGCCGCGGAAGATGATTTCGTTTGTAGACCAGCCCGCAGTCGAGGCAGCACACATTGGACACCTCGGACAGCAGCACCGCTTCGGAGACGCCTGTGAGCCGGGCGAGCATCTCGGAGTAGAGGTTGGGCGCCGGCGCCGAGTGATGCCGTCTGCGTGCGGAACCGCAGAGCGGGCAGGCGTCAACGGCCAGCAGATCGTTCATGGGCGAACACCGGAGATGAAAATACCGCCGCCCCTCGATGATGCGCGAGGCGAACTGGCCGCAGCGTATCGGCCCCGCTACTCCGTCGGCACACGGGCCGCGTAGCTACTGTACTCTCCCGTGCGGAGAGATGCGGGCCATTCCTGATGAATGGTTCGTTCCCGCCAGTTTTCGAAGTGACGTTGCAGGCTCGGCGCTGCGATCACCCGCGAGATTCGCAGCCATTCCGGCACGAGCCGCGCGGCGCGGGCGAGCCGCCTCGCCGCGCTGCCGGGAATCGACGCGTCATCCCCGGGGCGGCCATGCATGCACGTGCCATCGTCAACGAGTTCGTCAATCTCATCGGCCAGTCGCAACACAACGACAGTCCTGCGCTCCCGAAGTTGTTCGTCGCTGAAGTCCTCCAACGAGGCATCCTCCAGAAGATGGTATGCGTGGACGAGGTGCTCGACATCCGGTCCGAAGTGTAGGCGAAGGTACTCCCTCCGCTGGCCCAACGACCGCTCTCCTGGGAAAGGCACCCGATCCTGGTAGACGGCGTGAAGCAGGGCGGCCGCGACACATGGACCGCGCAGGCCGCACTCGACGACGACCGAGGCGGTCCCCGCGAGATGGCACGCGAAGGGTTTGCCGGAGCCCCGCAAAACCCCGGCGGAAAGCCGCGACGCCAGGAGATACGCCCGGTTGGCGAGCGAGAGTTCCGCCTCGTCCGCGCCCGACTGCATCATCTGACGGTAGAGTTGGAGGTTGGTCTGCGCTGTCGAGAATTCCATCCGATTCCCCCGTGGCTTCTGGGCCGGCACTCGGTTGCGCACGACCGCGTGGTTCTTTCATATTCAGCCGCCCGACCGCGCGGGTGGCTGACCAACGGTTCATTCGAACGATAGCGGCTCGAAAGGCTCGAGATCCTTCCGAACGATCTGGCCATCGATGTCACGAAAACGTCGCGCATCGACACCGTGATTGGGTCGCAGCGCGACCAGATTCTGCGCACGAATGGAATCCCCAGCCTTCAGAGGAAGCGGACAGTAGACCGCACGGCGAAACGACTCCAGATGTCCTGACTCCACCTCGCATGGCATCGGCCGCTTGACGCCATCGCCCATCATGATCGCCATACGGCGGAGTTGCGACTCGAGCAGTCGCACCTCGTCGCACGTCAGCGACACCGCATGGTCCCGGAAGACCTTTCCCTCACGCTGATCGGTGAAGTGGAATTCCAGCACCCGGGCTCCGCGTGCCGCTGCGACGAGCAGGGCGAGGCTGCCCCTCGTGTGGTCCGAGTATCCGACGTCGAGCCCTGTCTCGGCCCGCATGGTATCCATCGCTCGCAGATTGGCGTCCTCGTCCTCGATGGGGTACATCGCAGTGCACTGGAGCAACACGAGACGCCCGGCCGTCTCATAGGAGCGATTGAGGTCGCGGATGAACGCGACGGTATCGACGACCTCCTGCAGGGTCGAGAGGCCGGTCGAAAGGAGCATCGGCTTGCCCCGCTCAGCGAAGTGCGCGATCAGCGGCCACGCGGTGAGGTCTCCCGAGCCGATCTTGTAGAAATCGAGGTACTCGTCGATCCACTCGAGCGCGGCGGGTTCCCAGACCGACGCGCAATAACCAACCCCCGCCGCACGACACCGCTCGGCGAGCGACAGATGCTGCTCACGGCTCAGTTCGAAGCGACGAAAATGCTGGTGCCGTGCCGCCGATTCCCGTGGATTGACGAGCCCATCGCCCGTATAAATCTGGAATTTCACGTAATCCGCACCGGACGCGATGGCCAGGTCGCAGAGGCGGCATGCGGCGTCGTAGCTGCCCTCGTGGTTGCCGCCGATTTCCGCCAGCAGCAGTGGGCGGTCATTCCGGTCCCACGGTATACGGCTCGTCGTCATCGCCGCATCCCTCCGTCGGGCTTGTCGATCCCGTTCTGCCGGAGCAAGACCTTCTCGGCACGGCCGCGGTCTTCGGAAGTCTTCGCCTGCAGGCTGTCGGTACGCGACATCACGATGTGACCGATGCGTCCTTCGTAGAGCGAACCCGTGCGGAGCGTATCCCGCCACAGGGCATGCACGGCGCCATTCGCGGCGTAGAGCGACTCACGTTCCAGGCGGAGGCCGAGCATCGTCCCGGGGTTGACGGGCTCCAGTCCATGGCGTCCATGGCGAAAGTACAACTCATTGGCTTCGTATGTGCTCACTACCTGATCCACGTCGTACACGATGAGTGTATCGATCGCCTCCGTGACGTGCTCGGGCCTTCGCAGCGGGGTCTCGACGTTCAAGATAGCCACCACGTCGGCGTGAAAGTCGAGTCTACTCTCGATATCCTCCAACGCAGCTTGGACGATCGCTGTCAGAGAAACCGCGGGATCGGCGGGGTCGCGGTCGCGCAGTTGGGCTACGACGGCGTGTCGGTCCGCGCAATGCGCGACCACTGCGGCGTCGTCGGTGCTCACGTAGACCAGATCGAACAGGCCGGTTGAAGCGGCACAGTCCAACGTAGAGTCGATGAGCGGTCGGCCACCGAAGGTCGACAGGGCGACGTTCGAGCCGCCACCGGTGGTCCTGTCCACCGGCACCACCGCCACGCAACGAAGCTTGACCGCACCTTCATTCCGCGACGCCACCGCCCGCTTGATGGCCCGCCTGGCCGCAAGCAGCGATTCCGTGTTCCCAGACATCGAATGGTCGTGCTGGCGATAATAAAAGAGCGGGGTTTCGACATTCGCGATCTGGAATCGATGCAACGCACGCAGCCAGAGTTCGTGCCCGTCCTGCGCCTCGAATCGCGTGTCGTAGCCCCCCAGAGCTTTCAGCACCCGCCTGCGGATGAGCGTGCAGGCACCGTGAGCGGGGATGTCCGGCACCTCGACTTCCGGGCCGATGCGTTTCCGTCGCTCCACGGCTAACGGTGCGCCGGTTTCAGTGACATAGACCCAGTTCGGATAGACCAGCCCCGCCTCGGGATGGCGATCGAGGTAGTCACTCAGCACGAGCAGGGCGCTTTCGTCGAAATAATCATCGGCGTCGAGCCGGATGATGGACTCGCCCCGGGCCATCTCGATCGCCGCGTTCGCGCACGCCCGCAAGCCGCGGGGCTCGGCGGTCTCCACGATGCGAATCCGCTCAGGGCTTTTCGCGACAAATTCACGCGCGATAGAGACCGTTTCGTCCGTCGAGCCCTCGGTGAAGATGATGAGTTCCCACCCGTCGAGACTCTGGCTGACAACGCTCGCGAGAGCCTCGCGCAGGAAGCGGCCGTAATTGCGGCAGGGCACGTACACCGTTACTTTGGGGGCGGCGATCATCGACTTGCGAAGGCCTTCTATTGAGGCCGGCGGGCGGATCGACGCATGCCGGTCAGGTGACGAGATCCTCGTAGCGGACCACGATCAGATTGTCGCCGAGTGCGGTAAGGAAGTCGAGGCACTTCTCGTTGCGCGTCACCCACTGCCGGACAATTGTCCGGGGGTCCTTTGCCCTTCGGGTGTATCGTATCGACTATCCCGTCGCTGGATACTTCCCGATCGCTCCCCTGCCGCGAGCCATTGCCCCTCACCACATGTGCCGACTTTGACCCCGCCCAGGTGGCCGTGTCATCGAGCCCGGCGATGAATGCCACCGGGGTCAGCCAGTTGAGGCCGCCGTGCAGCCGAGTTCGGTTCTGGCGAGTCGCAGCAGAAGTTGGTGAACGATCTCCCGATCGACAGACTGGAGGATCTCTTCGACGCGGTAGGTGTTGCTGTGTGGCTCGGCAGGCTTTGCGCTGACCTTGCCCAGACCGAGATCGACCCCGTAGCGGGTGAACATGAATTCCGCATCGGCGCTGTGATTGGCCCGGATCAGTTCCGCGACAGGTCTGTCGAGCACGGGGTGGGTCTGGGGAACGTCCTTGGCCGTTCCTTCCAGGAATCTGGAAAGGGCGGCGGTGTCGGGCGTCAGGAAGCCGTCATTGTCGGGCCAGTGTGTTTGTCGGTAATCCTGGAGGATCTGCATCCCTTCGGCGGAGATCGTGGTGTTCAACCGCGTCGGAACGTGCGGTAGTGAGATGCCCATCTCCTCCTTCAGCACACTGGCGAAGTCGGCGAGGACGTCGTGTTGCCGGTCGGTGGGATATTTCCGCACGATCAGGCTGCCGGGGAAGGCTTGCTCCCACGTTTCCGCGCACTCACGGAACGTGTAGGTGAACCTCGCAGGATCCTTGACGAAGGGCGGTTCAGCCGTACGCCGGAGCCAGTGCTGTGTCATC
>JBIIOL010000362.1:0-4233 GCA_044336965.1 Pirellulales bacterium
GCTACGCCCTTGCGCAGGATTTCTTCCTTGTCTGCCCACTCTGGAAACGGGACCGTACGCTTCCAATTGAGCCGTGAGCCCGCTGCAGTATCGTTCTTTCTTTTTTCCCATGCCTCACGCCATGCCCAGATCGTGGCAGGGTTTTGTTCATAGAAATCAGCGACCGCCATCCCCTGTTTGAAGGAGGGCCAGTAATGACCCCAGTAGGAAACCTGATTGAATAGCACGAAGGCGATCGCAAAGGTGACCAGATATGCCCGCTCGCCCAGGCGCCCGAAACCGATGGATGCGGGGAACATGAGCAACCACATCATCAAGGAATTGATCATGACGTGGCCGGGATCACACCTTCCCAGGGAGGGCGCCAACAACAGAGCCGATGCACCACCGATGGCAGCTGCAAATGGGGCCTTCTCGGCCTTCGGATCAACGAAAACCGCCGCAGCCAGCTTGGACATCACATACGTTGCGACTCCAGCAAGAAGAACGTTGTGAAGGTTTGGATAGATCGGAAAGTTCATGGCGCCCGCCGCAAAAGCATTGAGGCCACTGAGGTAATGTGGGAACGAATACTGCACCACAGTGACCGCCACGACTAACGAGAACACGCAGGCCATAACGCCACGCCAGTCGCGACGCATGGCAAGTACGCACGCAAAGGCGGCGACTGCAGCTGCAAACACCACCCCCATTTCGGGAGATAGCATTAGCGTCGCTGCGAAGCCCATTGTTGCCGCACAAAAAAGCCTCGCCTGTGCCGCCGCCAACGGCTTTGTGCTTGGATAGGCGATATGGAGCATTGCAATCGCACACGGTACGGCCGTGAACCTCAGCGGCGTGTATTGAAGCCCCATCGTCAGAGGCAGCCACATGGCGAGCGACAATAACAGCACCCAGTGGCTAGACCATTCGGAGAGCGATAGCGCTTTTAGGAAAACGAAAAGACTGCAACAGCCAAGAACGGTTTGAGCAATAACCGTATACGCATACGCGGTTTCTATCCCGACGATGCCCCCAGTGAGGCGATCCAACCACAAAGGGCCATACAGCTGCAACGGCCCGTACAGGTAATGAAAATCTGAATATGGCCGGTAGCCGAGTGCAACCAAATCAATTCGGCTTAGAAAGTAATCCGCCTCACCCCAATATGGAATGACGAGTCTGCCATCCCACCACAGGATGAACTGCGTCATAAAGAAGCAAAACAACCCCAGAATGGCATAATCCCACCTGGGAGCACCACGAATCGCTCCCCAGGTGTCGTCGGCAAACCAAGCCAGCGTCTCCCGTGCATCGTCAGTGGCGGTCGGGGAAAACCATCTGGCGACAGCGGCCGCAATGATCACCAAACACAATCCCACGACAGCCAGTCGATTATTGAACCCTAGCGCATAGGACTCCCCGAGAACCGGCTGGTTGCGCGGGAAGAACCACGGGATCACGAACATCGCGACGCAAGCCGCCGCGAATGCCGAGAGCGTGATGAATCTCGACGTGCCGGGGCGAGTCGCGAGATCGTGAGATCGGTTTAACCGGAACATCGCTGCCCTTTGTGGCCCGGCTGGCCAGGTGCAGCCAGCTTCTTTCCGAGGTTCTAACCCCTAGATCCCCCCCCGCCAACCGGCTCACTCGCCTCGCCAAATCGCCGATTGTTCTGGTAGTGCCCCTTCTCCATCCCTTGTTTGACCGCCCAAGTGATCAGGCGTATCCTCAGGAGTAAGGAGTAAGTTCGCTACATGACTCCCGAAGTCGACTTTTAGGGGACAATGCAACCATGTCTCTCGCACTGGAAGCGGCCGCGCTCAACGGTGATCTGGCCGATTCGCTCAGCGAGGCCGAGAAGAAGAAGCGTGGCGATCTAGCGCGCCGCAAGCCGTATATCGCCGCCAAGCTGGCCGCAAACAAAGAGCGGCAGGAGAACGGGTTTCCCACGCCCGTCATCCGACTCGCGGCGAACATGCTCTGCAACTTCCAGTGCGACCACTGCTGCGCCGAGCACTACATGGATCGGCACCTCGTCAAGCTCACGAGCAAGCCCGAGCAGCGGCACCAGCTCGATCTCAACGACATCCGTGAGCTCTCCCGCCAGGCCGACGAATATGGCCTCGCGCGGTTCGTGATGACCGGCGGTGAGCCGCTCGTGATGCGGGATCCGAGCTTCGAGGAGGTGGTCGCCGCGGTCGATCCCGACAAGCATTACGTCATCACCGACACCAACGGCTGGTTCCTCGACCACGAAAAGGCCAAACATCTCAAGTCGATCGGCGTCGAGAAGGTCCAGCTGAGCCTCGACAGCTATATCGAGGCTGAACACGACGACTTTCGCAACAAGCCCGGCTCCTACAAGCGAGTCATGAAGGCCATCGACGCTTCGCTCGATGCGGGGCTGAACCTGATCCTCTCCACGTGCCTCGTGCATGCCCGGGTGCGGAGTGAGGAATTCAAGAATCTGTGTGAGTTTTCGAAGCAGCGCGGCATCGGGCTCTACGTCACCTACGCCAAGCCGGTCGGGTCGTGCAAGGACCATCTCGAATGGCTGATCACGAAGGACGACGCCGACTACCTGCGGGAGCTCGAGAAGCACTATCCGGTCTTCACCCACATGACGCCGTCGTATGGCATGTTCCAGGGCTGCATTACGGTGAAGGGGATCATCACGGTGACGTCGACCGGTGAGATCGTGCCCTGCCCCTATATGGACATGTCGATCGGCAACTATCTCAAGGAGCCGCTGAAGGTGATCCTGGAGCGGGGCATGCGAAACAAGTGGCTGGGCCCGCACCGTCCCGACTGCCTCATCGGTGAGGACCGCGAATTCATCAAGTTCCACAACGACACGGTCGGCGACAGGGTGCTCCTGCCCGTGCCGTACGGCGAGGGCTTCTCCGACGCCGATCTCTTGCCGATGATCTCGGTGGACCAACTCGCGGGATCCGCCGCCGGCTGACCACTGCCACGGCGAGCCCGACGCCACCCAGGATCATCGTTCATGTCCAGCAGCACGACGCTCTCCGGCCGACCGACGGCCACGGGTGGGCTCTTCGATGCCCACGGACGACTGGTTCCCATCGATGGCGAACTCGTCTACAGCCAGGTAGATCGGCGTTATTTCAGCTTGGCTCAGCCGGCGTTCACGCTTCCGGGGGTGCTGGCCGCCGCCGCCAAGCACTTGGGCATTCCGGAGATTGAGCGTCTCATTCCCGTGGCAGAGTTCGAACGCCGCTGTGAGGCGTCGCGGCAAAAGATTCTCAACGATCCGAATCTGGCCGGCCTGTTCCGGGGCAGCCACATGCCCTTCGTTCTGCTGCCCGTCACGTCACGACCCGATGTGGGTGAGGAGCTCGACGCGGTGCTGCTCCCGGCCGTCGGCAAGGCCTACGTCGAGAAACTGCCGGGCTTCGAATTTCGGAATTATCTCGAGGGCCAACTCGCCAAGGCTGCCCCAATCGTCCCGGGCGTCCGCTACGAGCGGCTCGTAACGCGGCACGCCTCAGAGGTGGTGGTTGGCTGGTACTTCCCGGGGGCGCTGGCAGGCTATGCCATCCCGGAGCAGCGGCGGGTGATCGTCCGGCTTCCCGAAGCCGTTTCGCTCTCGGGCCCGCTCGAGGTTGCCATGGCCTTCATCGGGACACCCGACATCCTCATGCGGCTCGACAACTACCCGAACCTGCTCGCCCTTGCGGCGGTTCAGCCATACGACCCGAGGATGTTCCACTTCTTCGAGGCCTACGGCTGGAACCTCTCTTACAACCAGCGGTCGATGGTAGGGGCTGTCTCCGAATACTTCTCGGGCGGGCTCACGGTCTGCGGCTGACGCCGCGTCGGATGCATGGAAAGCGGCTCGGCACATCTATTTGGAGCCCTCTACGCGGGTGCCGGCGATGCCCAGCGGAAGGCGGCCTTTGTCGGAGCCCTTCTGGCCGACGGACCGGGCCGGGTCGTCGACACGGCGGCCGGCGTGGGAGACGTCGCCTTCGAGCTTGCCCGCGAGGGCCACACTGTCCTGGGATTCGAGCCCTGCCGCGAGATGTATGCCGTGCTCTTCGACCGGTTTTCCCACGCGGTCGACATCCGCCACCTCGCCGCCTTCTTTCCCATCCGGTTCGACGAATACCCGCTCGACCCCCGCGCTGACGTGGTAGTAGCCTCGAATCATTGGTCGCACCTCGACTCAGCGGCCCGTGAGTCGCTCCTCGCCCGGTCACTTCGGGGCCTCCGGCCCGGTGGTTTGCT
>JBIIOL010000637.1:0-14125 GCA_044336965.1 Pirellulales bacterium
AGATCTTGGCCTGCTCTTTGGCCTTTGGATGCTCCTCATTGCAGGTGGCCATGGATGCCTGCGCCCGCCGCAGTTCAGCGCCCGCATCGTCATGGGCATGGGCAGCGTCCATGGATGCCTGCTGCAGGGCAGCCATCTCCTCACGCTGCTGGGCACTCAGGCTGGATGCTTCGAGCAGGCTCGATGTGGCCGTCTCTGCTGTGGCAATCTTGTGGCGCAGCTGCTCAGCCTCCGAAAAGTGCTTTTCACGCACCTGCTGCACCGCCACTGCTGCGGCCTGCAACTTGTCGGCTGCCTTGCTGATCTCGGCATCGATGGCATCCAGCCTCTTTTGGGCAGGCACAGCATCAGCGATCTGCTGCCGCAGCTTGGCAACACGCCCCAGCCGGTCGATCTCGGCCTGCAGCTGCTCCTCTGTGGCACCGCTCTGCTCCAGGCTGTGAATGATCAGGTCTGGGTCTACCGTCTCGCCTGCGTGCAACTGCTCGGCCAGCTTGGAAACTGCCACAGCCTTGGCCTGTTTGCGGGGCTGCAGATAGCTCATCACGTTGAAACTCATGGGATCACCTTGGGGATGCGCAGGCTGCCAGCACAGCGCCGTGCTGCGTGGTTGCCTGCGGTTTGAGAGGTCGCTGGTAGTGCAGCTGTGCCGATAGCAGGCTGCGGTGCAGGATGCCTGATGGGTCAAGCAGATCCCGCAGGCTCGCTGTGGATCGCACTGGGCCGATCACCTGGAGCAGGGCATCGTGGCTGTAGCCATGGGCCGCCAGATCACTGCCAACGCAGATGGTCAGCATGTCTGCCGATCCCGGCCTGTAGGGCATCGCACGAGCAGCCAGCACCGTGAGGGTGGCAGCCCATTTCACATCGTGATCCCTGCCCCGCTTGGCTGGCTCTGTGTTGGCTGTGGCTGCTGGTGCCAGATCAGCCATGATCCGCCCGATATGCTCGGCATCGATCTCATCTGTGCCCCAGATGATGTGCGCCGCCTCATGCAGAGCCACACCCTCCACCATGGGCTGCAGGCACTCGGTGCACTTCTGGCTCTGGCACAGTTCGAGCAGGTGGCCAACAGCCACACCCACACCCTGCCTGCCCAGGCGATCACCAGCCCACTCTGCGAACGCATGGCCGCTGCCGATGGCTACTCCCTGCAGATCGCCGGGAGGGTGGCCGAGATCCACCACCACCAGGCCAGCAGGCAGATCGGACGCAGCCACCACCTGGCAAAGGCTGGCTGCATCTGCCCGCACTCTGCGGATCTGCTCGGCTGCTGGTGCGTCGTGTGTCTCTGTTGGCATCGTGCGGCCTACTGGGTGTGATCCGCAGTAGACCGCTGGCGGTCTATTTTCAATCCGCCTGTGCCAAGGCGATCAGCCACGCTGCATCGCACATGGGCAAGGCGCCGGAACTACTCAAATACTTGAGCAGTTATTTCAGCCGCCCTGCATCTTGGCCTTGAACTCACGCAGGTGGTCGATGTGCCACCGTGGTGGGCTTTGCTTGTGCTCGCCTTTGATCGGGGCAGGCAGCGTGCCCGCAGTGATCATCCGCCGCAGCTTGTCGATGCTGATGCCGAGATACTGGGCGGTGCGTGCACGATTCAAAAACGTGGCGTGATGCTCTGCCTCCAGCCGCTGCTGCTCACGCTCGGCTGCTTCCCGTGCTGCCAACTTCTCGGCTGCCCGCTGAGCCAGCATTTCACGCACTCTGATCGAATATGCCATCTGGTGTCTCCTGCACTCAGGCTACAGGGCAGGGCACTGATCAGGATGGGGCTGCGCCATGATGATGGGCAAAGAAAGAAGGCACGATAAATGGCAAGCTCGCCGGTGAGGCTAGAAGCGAAAACCGCTGGAAGTACCTTTTGATTCTGGGCAGGGTGGGTGGGTGGTCTGCATCACTGGCGGAATGGATCTGGTGAACCGCTGGGCTTCCAGCTGCGCGCGCAGCCGCAAAACTCAGCAGCGTTTTTCCACCGCTCGGGATGGGCAGGCTGCAGGTTGAAAAGGTACTTCCTGCACCTTGCACCCCTCCTAGGCTCAGGGATCCGCCAGAAACACATGCCCCGTGAAGGGCGCAGCATCATGGCGCACTAGATCACCAGCACATCATCCACCTGCTGCGTGATCGCACCTGATCGCACCGCTGCCGCAGCTGCTCGGCCTGGTGCACGCTGCCGCTGCTGTGCCTGCTCGAACAGGTAGCCCAAGGCCAGCACCTCTGCATGGCGTTTGGATAGCCCACCCTCATGCTGCATGATCGCTGAACGCTCACTCCACTCCGCAAACTCATCAGCCGTGCTTGCAGCCAGCCAGGCCACTGCCAATGGGTCTGGTAACGGCGGCGCCGGTGCGTCAGAGAATGGCTGCACTACCTCATGCAATGGGTAGCCCGCAGCGTGATCTGGCTGCACGTTTGGTGGTGGTGCGATGTGATCCACCACCAGACTCGGCATCCGCTCGGGCACGTTGGCGATCACCACAGCGTGGCTGCTGGCATCCGGCTGCTCGGGGCACTTGGCTGCGATCACCACCGCAGGCTTGGTGCGTGGCTGCACCTGGCTGCTGTGAGGCTCAAGGGCCTCCTGCTGCGTCGCAGATGGGCTGGCAGCCTGTGGTGGCTCCTGCGGGCTTCCAGGAGGCTCCTGGGCGGTCTGTGGGGCAGGCAGTGCCCACATGCCACGGGCTGGCTGGCTCAGCATGCCCAGCAGTGCTGCACGGGCCAGTGCACGCTTGGTGGTGCTTTCCGACCAGCCCACCTGGGCCATTCTGGTGTGCAGATCACCTGTGCTGATCGTGACGGTCTGGCAAAGGTCAAACGTGATAAAAGCACTACTGTATTTAGGGTGTTTGACCTTTGAAAAAGTAGACCCGTCCGGGCCACATTCTGCCTCCTCTGCCGGGCTGGTCTGGGCCACCTTGGATAGCCCAGCTACCTCCTGCACCAGGTAGTGCGTCTGCTCATCGATAGGCTCCAGGGGCACGGGATCGGTCAGCATCCCCGGCATCGGCTCTGTTGTGACGCAGTAGACCCTGCAGCCGCCCTCCTGGATCGTGTGGCGTGCTCGGCCCACAGCCTGGAGCAGGGCAGCGTGCACCAGCTGAGCCCTGGCCGCCTGCCACTCAGGATGGGTGTGAGCCATGGTGGTGTTTCTCACCGTCTCACCGTCTGGGGTCGTGCTCAGCACCTCATGCCTGGCCCACCCGCCATCGGGCAGGGCTGCCGCTTCAAAGGCGCCAGTGACAAGCAGCCGCAGCCGTACCTGCGACCAGGGCAGATTGGGTGCACCGATCACCAGCACAGCATCCAGCGCCTCCTGATCGGCACCCGCCATCCATGCGTTAGATCCCCGCACATGCTTGGTGTGATGGCCCGCCACCTTGGCCAGCCGTTCGAGTTCCTGATCATCCAGCAGCCCGCCACCCTCGGCATCCGGCCCACCTACCATGGCATCCAGCTGTGAGCCATGGGTAATCAAGCCCAGGCGATCACCCTGCACTCGCTCGAGCAGGCCCCGCAGCACCTCTGTGCACCGCTCGGGCCTGCTGGTGCAGATCACATCCCCACCCGCAGGCACAATCCTGCGGGCCTCATGCGCCGCAGGTGCCCGGCCCTCGGGATCCATCACCTGCACGCTGTGCAGCAGGCTGCGTGTCCAGGTGGTGCCACTGGTTCTGATCACTCGCTCTATCGTGGCAGCGTCTGCAGTGGCATCCAGTGCCACCACCAGCTTTTGTGGCACCCGATGCCGCTGGATGCCCACCAGCTGCCGCGACCAGTGGCCATCGTTGTGCAGGTCGTGCGTGCACCAGATTTCACTGATCCGGCCTGTGATCACATCCAGCAGGAGGCTGACGGCATCTTTCGGCGGCGCAGCCTGGCCTGTGTGCCCCAGCTGCCGCCACAGCTTGCAGCCCCACCGCACCTGCTGAGCCTCATCCGGCGCCAGTAGCCCGCTGGTGTCGATCCTGGTGGCTCCTGCCTGCCTGCTTTTCCGCACGCCCGCCAGCAGCCGCTCTGTGGCCTGTGTGAACAGATCCAGCAGCAGCTGCGTTTCATCGTCCATCAGATTGGGCCGGGCCTTGGCACTTGTCCGCAGATGCCGCAGCACAGCCAGCAGGTGCTTGGGTTTCACGACCACATGCCGCACCAGGGCACCAATGGCATCCTCATCGATGATCAGTGCATCACGGCCAGCAGCCACCTGGGCCAAATCCTGTGCACCCTGTGCGTGGCAGGCAAACCGCACAGCAGCGGCCTTGGCCTCAGCCTTTCGAGCCTGGTAGATGCAGGATGTCGCCAGTGGGCAGGTAGGGCAGAGCACCTGCTGCACGCTCAGCCCGCATGCTCGCACCTGGCGGGCCTTGCCATACAGCTGGCATGTCGAGGCTGTGATCTCGGGATCGGCGGCGCTCGCCTCCAGACCCATGCCGATGGCTTCCTGACGCCGTTCCTTGCTCTGCTCATGGGTCTGGCTCAGGTAGACCACCTTCAGCCCCTCGGATTGGATCTCCTGCACCAGCTCCAGTGCTGAGTGGCTTTTGCCCAGGCCCGTGCCTCCTCGGTTCAAGTGGATGCCAGGCACCAGACGCACCTGCCCCTCTGGGTGCTCATCGTCTGGCCCTCGCCTCTGCAGCAGTGGTGGCTGAGCCAGCTGCATCATCCTGGCCCGCATCGTCCGGCGCAGGTCATCCAGTGGCACCTCTGGGGCGGCGCTCATCCTGCCATCCAGAATCGGATCCCGGGGGGGGGGCTTTATCGTCGTGGCGCCTTCGAGCAGCAGGGCCACCAGCTGCGCGCCAGCATCCTCTGAGGTCATGCCTGCTGCCAGAGCAGATGCCATCCACTCCCGTGCATCCTTTGCAGGCTCTGGCACCATGGCCCACATCACCGGCCTCTGCAGGCCCTCGGCCAGATTCTTGGCGGTCTTGATCGCACCCTCACGGCCTGGGCAGCGTCCACTGGGCTTCGTGTCGTTTTCACCAATCACGATGATCGGTCGATCTGTGCCAGCCAGCAGCTGCGTGATGTCCTCAGCACCACCCTGATCATTGGGCCTGCCAACAGCAGCCAGATGCAGCGTCATCAGTGCTGCAACGTCGCTCATGCCCTCGGGCAGGAGGATGGGGCCAGCACCCTGGTGCCAGTGCTCGGGCGAGTAGACCAGGCCCAGCTTGCTGCCCAGCACCATCAACTTGCTGACCAGCTTCCCATCCTTGAGGAAAGGTTTGGCCAGCCTGCGGTGCACACCCACCACCTGGCCCGATCCATCACGCATGGGGTAGCACCAATCCCCATCATGCAGATCCTTGCCCTTGGCCACATCTCCCCACCTCCAGCCGATGCCCAGCTGCTCAAGCACCATGGCACTCACACCCAGGATCTCTGCCAGACGCACCTGATGGCGGTGCTGATCGCCCTGCCTGCTGGTGGCCAGGATGTCCAGGCACTGCTGCGTGGTCATCTTCACGCCAGCCTTGGCCTTGGGTGCTCGAACTCGCTCCAGGGCCAGCACAGGATCCGGCTGCCACAGTGGATCGATCTTGAGGAGAACAAACCCGCCTTGAGGAGCAGGCTTGAGCACCCGCCACCCAGATGGGGCGGCGCCGTCGCTCTTGCGGCAGAGCACAGCCCCGCCATCGTCGCTGGTGCTGCACCAGTGGGTGGCACCGCAGACCGGGCAGGGTGCCCGCTTCGAGGCTTCCGACCATTGGCCAGATGCCCTGTTTTTCCCGGCAGAAAATATGTCTCGGGCAGTGGGGTTGCCCGCAACAAAACGCCGATCTAGATTTGTGGGTGCAGCCAAGGTGGCTGCGGTAAGAGCCTGATGGGAGTGCATTCTGCGCACTTTCGGAGGGTTGGCACCGCAACTACCCCATGCACTGGGTTGGCGTTGGTAGCGCCTCCTGGTGTGGATGCAGTCGAAGTGGTGAAAGGAGCCAGCCGCCTGTGGGCTGACGCACCGAACATATGCAGCTCAGGCTTCGGCCTGGGCTGCTTTTGTTTTGTGGGCATGCCATCGCTCAGGGGCATGCTGGGGCAGCGCGGAGTTGATGGCTGGAAGCACTTGCGGGCTTCCTGGGCCATCTGGTGGCTGCCACCCTGGCAGAAATCGCCGCAGGTGCGTGCCCAGGAGGCTTTCCGGCCTCGGGCTGCGTCATGCTGTGCGGTCGATCTCATCGATGTGCCATCCATGGCTGAGCAGGCTACCTGCTCGGGAATAGACCCGTACCGGCCAGTGCCAGTGCAGGTGGCCGGGATGATGGCGCGCCAGCCCGCTGTGCGTCCAGATCGGTTGCCATCACATATCCCAGCCTAAGGGTGCTTATCATTTCTTTCGGGCCTGTTTTGCGGGCTTTCTCGCACGGGGTGCCACAGCCCGCATCCTGCTGGGTCTGCCGCCCTCCAGGGCCTGCACGGGCCTCCTGGGGAAGCCTCGGCCCTCATGCCGGATGTGGGCAGCTTCGAGCACATCCAGCACCATGCTGATGCCCAGGCTGGCGATTCCTGCCATGGTTCTGCGCGGTGCCAGTGCGTGCACGGCATCCCGCAGCCGCTCCACCACCACCCGTGGCAGCCTCATGGTGATCAGATCGGATCGTGCGTCATCCTCTGGCCCGGCCAGGCACACAATCTCTCCATCCATGATCACCGGCTGGCGGGCATCTTGCAGCCCGCCCTGAGGCTGCATGCCCCGCCGCAGGTAGAGCGTGCATTTCACATCATCATCCAGGTGCTTGGATGCCAGGTGCCCTGCTGCCACAGCCTTGGCATCCTCGGCATGCGTCACAGCCAGGGCCATCTGCTCACTGTGATCAGTGCGTGCAGTCGTGCGTGAGGCCCATTCCGGCCCCAGTGGATCCGGCTGCCGTGCCTTGCTCCAATCGATGCCCGCCGCCTCCAGGGCTTTCATCAGTGCTTTGGCAGCATCGATATGCCGCACGGGGTCGGAAAACTCCCGCCGCTCCTCGGCAGTCAAGTGCGGGAAGAATGGTTGCACCTCAGGCCGGGCAGGAGTCTGCTTGGATGCCTTGCTGGTGCGTCTGGTGGGCTTGGTTTTTTTGCGTGCCATGGTCACAGTCTGCGCCGCCCAGGGCCAGGCTGACCAGACCAGCAGACTGGGGGAAAGGCTAACCATGGGCAGCCTCCAGCAGCATCTGCCGCTGCGTCAGGGTCTGGTGCTCAGGCCCCACATCGATGATCCGGCCCAGGTAGTGCTGGATGGGCACATGCAGGCCAAGGCCGTGCGGCCAGCTTGCGATCTGCTTCCTGGTGATGCTCTCGGCACCCGTCGGGCTGGGCTTCTGCACTCTGGTGCTCTTGCCCTGCACCTTTCGGGGCACAGCTGGGCTGGCCCAGATCTGCACGCCCCAGATCTCTTGCGTCAGCCGCATGATCTCCTGGCACCATGGCACTGCGTTGTGGGCGGTGCACACCATGGCCTCATGCAGAGCCTGGTGCACCATCTCATGCAAGAGAATATCTGCACGGGCCTGCTCTGATAGCTGCCATTTCACCTGGATGCTCAGGGTTTGGTGCTGATGGTTGCCACGATAAAGACCGATCCATCGGCCCCAATCAGTGCAGGTGGGCATCCACATTGGTGCAGGATCCAGCTTGCCATCCCACAGCGCCTGATTGAAACCGTGCCACAGGTCAGCCAGCAGCTGGCCATCAGCCCCATACGTCCATCCCATCAGCTGCCGCAGCTGCTGCACCGTCAGTGGGTGGCGGTCTGCTTCGAGCAGTTCGATATCATCCACTCGCTGGGCAGAGGGTCGCAGGGGCTGGCTGCTCATTCGTCACCCTCGGCATCTGCTGCAGCGATCAGGGCATCGCCAGGATCAGCAGCCATCACGCCGCACTCATCGACGATCTCAGCAGGCAGGCACAGTGCAGTGGCACCGCCAGCACCCAGGGCCACGATGATCTGCCAGGCCGGATTGCCCAGCCGCCTGCGAACCGTCTCAAACTCATCTGGTGGCAGCAGCTTGGCGCCCTCCTCCAGGAGCATGGCAGGCGTCCAGAGCACAGGGTTATGCGGGGGCAGCCCATAGCTGCGCTGATGTCTGTGCAGGGTCTTTGTCCGCTCAGGCGTGCTTGCTCCCGTCTCGAACATGGCCTTTCGCAGCCGGTCGCACTCAGCATCACCAGTGCCAACCATGGCCAGGATGGCTGGCCCCATCTGCAGATCGGCTGCACGCTTCTGCACCTTGGCAGCGTATCCATGGAGCACTGCCGTGGTCAGCAGAGCCTCACGCATCACCTCACGGCTGGGCTGTGGGGGCAGGCTCATGTGCTGCGACTCCTGGCCCGCTGCTGCCTGCGTGCACGCTCGGCATCGGCTGGGCTTTTTGGTTGCAAAGGCATCATGACCGATTGCCCACCTGCCACACAGAACGCAACCGCCGGGAAGTGGCGCAACTTATTGAATCCCTCCAGGGCCTGTGGCTCATTCTTTGCACAGAACTCCACAACAGTGGCACCCATCCTGGAATCGCCAACAAACACATACAGATCAGGCATGCCAGCACTGCGCCAAAACTGCTGCTGCTCTGCTATTTCCGCAGCCTGCCGCGCAGAATGTTTCATGCGGCCGACAAGATCACGAGAAATCTCCAGCCCCATATCAAGCACCACCAGCGTGCACTGGCTGCCAGGGTGATCAGTGAGGCCCTGATCCACCATCATCTGCACTGCTGGGCAAGTGAGTACCGTTTCCAGCACTTCTGCTGCTGGCTGAAACTTCTCTGCCAGTTCTCGCCTAGCCACCAAGCCGGAAAGTCTGTTGACGCTCATGCTTTCCCTCCTGGTGTGTTCAGCCGTTCGAGCAGCCGCAGCAGTTCCTCTGCGGCCTGGTGATCGACACAAAGAAACCGCCGCTCAGGCAGTGGTGCTGTGCGCCAGATATGGAGCACCTCTGCCAGCTGCTGCACCTGGTGCTCAAGCATCCCGCCTGGGCTGATCAGCTTGGCCAGGGCCTCGGCCTGTGCGTCTGTGGTGGCTGTGCTCATGCTGCACCTCCATCTGCGTCATCGCATGCAACCTGCTTGGGATGCAGCCACCCGTGCTTGAGCAGCCATGCCTGCAGCTGCCCTCCCCTCACTGTCTTGCGTTGTCCACAGATGGCCACAGGCATCAAAGCCCGCATGCAGCCTTGACGCTGCACCAGTGGCAACAGGTCGGCCTCGGCCACCATCAGCATTTCTGCGAAATCATCGGGATGCAGCCCCCTGGCAGACATTGCCAGGTGCAATGCAAATGCCCACACCCTGGCCGCTTCGTTGTGCATGGCAGCGTTTGCCACAAGCAGCAGCCTGCCGCCTCTGCCGGTCACCATCAACTGTGCAGGCGGGCCTTTGCGTGGCTGATCCGCAAGTTGATGCAGCACCGTAAACATCATTCCTGATTGTGGCTCGCCCAATCCCAGCACATCGACGCTGCCCACCCAGTGCAGAGGCTTGTGCATCGGGCCACTCTGATCACGCAGGTAAATGCTGCACTGCATCAGCGGCAGATACCCTTTGGCCTCTGGATCGGCGTTTGGGGTCAGCAGCCGCTGGTGGGCCTGCATGCAGATCAACCGGCTGATCTTGCCATCCGGCTGTGATTGCATCAGTGCATCCTCATGGGCCTGGCTTACGTCAGCAGGAAGCACCATCCGCAGGGGCCATGGATTCAAGAACACAGGGATGCCCATTGGCGTGCCGTCGCTGTCCTCTGGCACATCCAATGGCAGACGTTCTCCCACAGCCACCGTCATGTTTTTGCCGCTCATGCTGCACCTCCCGTCACGATCTGGATGCTGCGGGACTGCTTGGGCTGCCACACCACCAGCCCCTTGGCTCGAAGTGCAGCCAGATGGCCCGCTGCTCCGTTCACAGTGATGCCCAGACCGGCTGCAACCTCACGCACCGTTGGTGCATAGCAGTGCTCGGCCCAGTGGGCTGCGATCCAATCAGCCGCCTGCTGCTGGCGTGATGTGATCCGCAGGGCTTGGTTGGCGCTCATTCGGCACCTCCATCCCGCAGTGCAGCGTGCAGCTGCCGATCATCGGGAGTCATCATCTGTGGCAGGTAATCGATCACATCCAGCAGGGCAGTGATCAGCCGCTGCTCAGCTTTTGTGTGGGCTTCTATCACGCCCCGCTCAGCGCTCGTGTCGTGATCGTCAAAATCATCAGCCCACCGCTCCAGCGTCAGGTGCAGCGCTACCAGCTTGCTGGTCAGCGTTTCATCCTCACGAAACAGTGCCCGCTGTAGCTCAAACTTTTCGATCTCCCGGCGCTCAGCCGCTCGCTGTGCCCCCAACTCATCTGCCATCTGCTGGCACTTTGCCTGCCAGCCTGCATCATCACTGCTCATGTGAAATCCTTTCGCTGTGGTGGTGTCGATCCGTCGAACAGTTGGAGATGCAGCGACCATGTGCGGCGAGGGGATCAGCCTGCCGTTAGATCTTTAAAAGGTCGCTGCATCTCGAAGTGCTCGATCTCCTGCGTGCTCAACCAAACAAGTACAGCAGCAGCCTGGTGGTGGGTGCTGCCAGTGTTTCCAGGTGGGCCGGTGTGCAGCTGCGAAGCCTTGGCAGGGTGGCTGCCAGCTTCCCGATGGCCATGATGTGCGTGATCGGTGCAGGCTCACGCCCCTGCTGTGCCCGCATGCGGCTGCAGGCTCGCTGGAGGCTGGCCCGCACTGCTGCCCTGGTGGCATCGCTCAGCATGCGTGCCGATCCCTGCTCGAACAGATCGCAGGCAGCATCCGCCAGGTGGTCGATCTGGTCTGGCACTCCTGCGTGCAGCAGATGCCGGATGAAAGCCCTGCACTCGCCTGCCAGGCTCTCGGCCAGGATCGTGGTTGGCGTGTGGTGGCGGGCTTCGAGCAGCAGCCCCATCACCAAGCCGTGCATGCCCTCAAGGTCGTGCCTGATCAGTGCGGGGCTGGCCAGTGCCACCATCGTGAGCCTCCATGCTGCGATGCCTGGGCCGTCCATCTGGCCCACAGGGGCCATACAGTACCCTACAGTGCACTGTATTGCAAGCATCGGCCACAAACGACCGCAGACCGCAGGAAAACAGGGGCGCCGGGTGGCACTATTCGAGACTGTCGGCCACTAGCTTGGCACCCTCGGCAAAAAGCCCCCGCCGGGCATCATCGTACCTGTGCAGCTGCCGCAGATCGGCATGGCGGGCGAAGCCCTGTACCAGGCGCAGATTCCCGTTGGAAACGTCCAGGCACTTGGTGATGGCACTGTGACGCATGCCATGGCTGGTGCACGGTTTCATCTTGTGCTGCTTCAATCGTCGCCGCAGCATCCGGCCCAAGCCCTCACACCCCAGCCGGTCGCATGGTGTGGCCTTGCTGGTGCCGAACGACCACCACAGAGGTGCATCCCGTTTGATGTCGGGCAACTCGGCCCGCAGCCATTCGATGTAGTTCGCCAGCAGCCGCCAGATGCCCTTTGGGACGCCGCGCAGCTGCTCACGATCAGGCTCCTGTGCGGATGGGTCGATCAGTTTCCCATGCTTGGTGCGTTTGGGCACCAGGGCCAGCCTGCCTTTCATCACGACCATCAGCCGCTCGGAGTCTGGGTCGCAGTCACGCAGCCGCATGGTCAGCACTTCCCCGCGCCGCAGGCCGCAGCCGTACAGCAGGCCGATCAGTGCGGCATCACGCATGCTTTGTGGATCATCACCACAGGCCAGATCGACCAGCATTTCATCCAGCTTTTTGTGAGCAGGCCCGCTGGTGTCTTTTCTGGTGATCAGCTTGGGCACCTTCACAGCCACCTGATATGCGATCACCTCCCGGCGGGCTGCGTGCTTGCAGAAACTCTGCGCCGCCCAGATCCGCCGTGCTCGAGTGTATGGGGACAAGCCCCGCACATCCCGCTGCCATCGGTCCCAGTGCTCCAGGATCTGCTCAGCAGCCGCCCTGCCTTGCAGGAGGCCCTGGGCTGCCTGCTCTGGCGTGCACTCCAGAAACGTGCTCAGGCATTTCATATCCTCCCGATACACTTCCTGCGTTTTCGGGCTTTGCCTGGTCAGCAGCCAATCGGCCAGGAGGCCTGCAGCACTCCACCGCACCGTGGCTGGTGGTTTCATGGGCCGCAGTGGCAGCAGCTTCTGGGTGTCACGCACGAGCGCCCGCACTTCAGATGATTTCTTGCGTGCCATCGCATCGCTCCTGAGTGCTCGCTGCTCGGTGCTGCGAGTAGCCCGCAGGATAGCCCGTCCAGGCCGTCACAGGCCATCCCAGCTGCTTGCCATGGATGCTAGTCTGGGCACATCACCACCCAGGAGGCTTTTCGCCATGGTTGCCCGCCGCCCCGCCCGCAGTACCCGCCAGCCGCAACTGGTCAGCACCCACCAAGCCAGTGAGGCCCTGTCTGTGCCTGATCGCACGATCCGCCGATGGGTGCGTGATCGCAGCCTGGGCATGATGGTGGCAGGTCGCCGCCTCCTGCGGCCTGCTGACGTTCGAGCACTCCAGACGATCCGTGATCAGGTCGCCTGATCAGGCTGCATCCTTTGCCTGCTTGGCATCCAACTGCTGGGCCAGTGCACGCACCCGATCCAGGGCATCTGTGGCACTGCACTGATCTGCCACCCGCTTGAATGTCACGAGCACCACCAGGCCGCCCACACTCAGCTTGATCTGCTTGGGTTTCTTGCGGCTGCTGCGTGGCTGCTTGACCACTGCCGCCCTGGCCTCTGTGATCGATACCGTGCCTTTGGCCACCTTGGCCTGCTGCTCCTCGGGCAGTTCGAGCAGCTTCAGCTGCTTGCTCACCCATGCCTGGCTGCGGCCCAGCTGCTTGGCCACAGCTTCCTGCGTCATGCCTGGTTTCTGCATCAGTGCCTGGATGCTGCGAGCGTACTCCAGTGGGTGCAGGTCGTTTCGGGCTGTGTTCTCGGCCAGACGCTTGGCCAGCTGCTTGTGCTTGTCCAAATCTTCCACAGTCACAACAGCAGCCAGGCTGGCCAGGCCCGCTTTCTTGGCTGCAAAGTATCTGCAGTGCCCGCTCAGGATCTGGTATGCCTGCAGTTCTGGCGACCAGTAGACCGTGATTGGCTCCTGTTGGCCGAGTGCTGTAAGGCTATCTGCCAGCTGTGCGATCTCATCATCAGGGTATGTGGCTCTGGGATTGTCTGGGCTGGGCCGCAGCTGCTCCAGGTCGATGTGGTGCAGCACATCCTGCCGCACGCCAGTGTGCCTGTTGGGCGGTGCAATGTTGGGCGCCTGCGTCTGTGAGTGCTTGTCTCTGTAGATGCTCATGATGCCTTTCTCCGTTTGTTGGTGCTGGCGCCTTTGTCGCTGATCCGTTCCATGATTTCTTCCCAGGCTGCTTTCACAGCCTTGGCCGCCTTGCCCTTTGGCTTGAACTGTGCCACTGGCATCCTGCAGCTGTTGGCCTGGCCAAACTCAGCACAGGCCGGTGTCATCGTGTCCAGCACCTGCCTGCCGTAGGTGCGCCGCAGCTGCTGCTCACAGTCCTGCTGCGCCACTTCTCGCTGGTCAAAACGAGTGATCAGAAATCCGATGTGCCTGAGTGCTGTATTCATGGCCGTGGCCTGGGCCAGGGTGGCCATGGTGATGGGCAGCGTGCACAGGCTCACGATCTCTGCCGTGGTGGGTGTGATCACTCCATGGCTGCTGAGCAGTGCAGCCATCGTGGCAGGGCTGCGGGTGTCGGGTGCTGTGTCACAGATCACCATATCCAGATCGGTGGCATGCAGGGCCAGCTGCGGGTGCTGGCTCTGCAGTCTCATCTCTGGCCTGGCTGGCACCAGATAGAGGCCGGGCAGATTGGGCACCGCACGCATCACCTGCTCCACAGGTAGCCCGTGCTCGAGCGCCTCTGCTGTGTCTCTCGGCCCCAGATCATCGCTCACAGAGATGCCGGGCAGGAGCAGCTGCGTGATCGTGGCCTGTGGGTCTAGATCGACCAGCAGACACGATGCCTTATCGGCCAGCACTGCACCGGCGCAGGCCAGGCTGGTGGTGCTCTTGCCGATCCCGCCCTTGTGCCCCGCCACCGTCAGTACCAGTGCCATCTGCCAGCCCTCTGAGTGCGTCAGCTGCATGCTGCCGATGCCCATACCATCGGCGCACCTCGGGCAGGA
>JBIIOL010000363.1:0-4205 GCA_044336965.1 Pirellulales bacterium
CATAGAGCATCGAACTCTTGGAGAAGAGCGGCGTCTCCGGTGAGTTGATGTATTTCGCGGAGTCGGGCGGTGCGCCCGGCAGCACGCGGCCACCGAACGCCACACATCGGGAGAAGTGATCGCAGATCGGGAACATGACCCTGTCGCGAAAGCGGTCGTAGTGGCCGGACCGATCCTGTCGCTCGACCACCAGGCCCGCCTTTGCCAAATGAGCCGTGGCGATGCCGGCCGCCGAGGCCTGCCTGAGGAGCCAGTCCCACGCGGGTGGCGCGAATCCCAGCCGGAACGTGTCGATGGTCTGTTGGGTCAGGCCACGGGAACTGAGATAGTCGCGGGCGGCCCTCGCCTCGGGGGAACCCCGGAGACAGTCGCGGTAGCGATCGGCGGCCCAGGTAAGTGCGGCGAGAATCGATGCTTTTTCATCGGTCGGCAGGCCACCGCGGCCACGGGGCAGGTCGATCCCGGCCCGCTGGGCCAACTGCTCGAGCGCCTCGCGGAATTCGAGTCGCTCCATCTTCATCAGGAAGCTGAAGACGTCGCCGCCGATATTGCAGACCCAGCAGCGGAAGGTCTGGCGCTCTGGATTGACCTGGAAGCTGGGGCGGGAGTCCTCGTGCCATGGGCACAGCCCCACCATGGCCTTGCCAGCCCGCCGCAGAGAAAGGTATGTCCCCACCAGATCGACGATGTCGATCGCATCGCGCACACGCTCCTTGAGATCGTCGTGCGAATTCGATGGTGCTGAGGTTTGGGGCACGGGCGATTTGAATTCCGTGGCTGAAGGAGAAGATGCCGCCGGAATGTAGGCCCCTCCTGAAAACGGGTCAATCTCAAGAATTGCCTGCGTATTTCGCCCTTCTTGCCACTGGTTGTGCAAGAACCTCCGGGGGCTTGGTGGGCCTGGGGGGCTGGGGCAGTCGCGAAAACGAGTTCCTGCCGGAACGTCTACGACAAGAGCCTGTTAATGCTGTCCAGCAGCCTGTCCATGGCGAACGGTTTGCGGATGTAGTCGTCGACGCCCAGCATCTCGGCATAGGCCTTGTGGCGACTGCCCTCGTTGGCGGTGATCATGATCACCCTCATCGGCACCGGGCGACTGCGGCGAAGCTTTTCCAGAACGAGAAATCCGCTGCGCTTGGGCATCATCATGTCGAGTACGACGAGATCCGGATCTTCTTTTTCAGCCATCAGAAGGCCCTGATTGCCATCGCGGGCGACCAGGATCTCATAGCCACGGGACTCGAGCACCGTACGCATCGACTCGACGATTTCGGTGTCGTCATCGACGAGCAACACCCTCTTGCCACCAGCCTTGGCAGCCTTGGGTGCGGTGGCTGTCGCGACGTCGTTGGACGCGGCGTCCGCCGGCTTTCCGGCTGGGATTTTGCGGGCTTTTTTTGGTGCTGGCATGAGTAGATCCCGGAGCAGTGCCCGCCGATGAACGATGGTGTGTGAGCGAGGGTGTGACGAGCGGCCTCATATTCTAACACGATGCCCCCATAGAAACCAATGTTCCGAGAAACCAATGTCACTCATCAAATTCACACGAACCGCATTCGTGGGTGCCGCCGCAGCGCGGCGTTCACCCATGCGGAATCGACGCATCGGGATGGTGCTTGCCAAGGATCGCCACCGCACAGGCAAGGCCCAACGCAGCGCCCATGAACACGTCGCTTGGATAATGAGCCGAGGTAGCGACCCGCTGCGCACAGGCCGAGGCGGCCAGCAGGCAAAACAGCCAGGTGCCGTGTGGATATTTCCAGGATAGCGCCGCAGCGAGCCCGGCGGCGGTGGCGGAGTGTCCGGATGGGAAGCTGTTGATGTCGCTGTGGCTGCCGATCGTTGTCGCGATGGAGTCGCCAAACGTGGAGAGCGCCGTTGCCACGGCTGACAGGTCGGCCGCCCGTGGCCGCACGCGGTCGAGTGGCGTTGCCTTGATGATGGTGACGATGATGCCGCCAGCGAAACCGGCTGCCACCATTCTCACGAAGTCGAGGCTGATCGGCCAACTGTCAAACAGTGGCGAAGCACGACGGCCAGCGAGCGTGGGATCAAGCACGGCGGCGGCCAGCAGAATGGTGGCCACGCCGAAGCCGTGCCCAAAGACCTCAGAAAAGTTGAGAAACCGCATGATCTCCTTGGGGACATTGCCGGCCTTGCACCACCGGGCGACATCCAGATCAAAGAAGAAGGCCAGCGCACTCAGGCAAACAAGTGCGATGGCGGTGGCGATCAGCCTCGGTCGCAGGTTGCCCTGCGAAGGGGCAGATTGTGGACGGCCTGAAAGAAGGCGCCCGAGGGGCGAAGTGGCAGGGATCATGACAATAGTGTTGCAGACTGCCGCCCAGGGTGTCGAGAGTCGGGACTGTTTTCATGGTCACGCGGCGGATGTGCAGATGCTGTCACGTCCACAGGCCGCGGTCGAGCACGCGGTAGTTGATGGCCTCGCTCACGTGGGCGCAGCCGATCTTTTCCGCGGCATCGAGGTCGGCAATCGTTCGGGCCACCCGCAGCACCTTGTCGTGGGCGCGGGCAGAGAGGCCCAGATCACTCACCGCCGCCTTCACCAGCTCCGCGGCAGCAGGCTCAAGCGGGCAGAACTCACGAACCTGGCGACTCGTCATCCTCGCATTCGCGCGGACAGGAAGCCCCGCGAACCGCTCCGCCTGCCGGATGCGGGCCGCCATCACTGCCTCCCGCATCTGGCTGCTTGACGTGCCCGCCCGGCTGGCGGAAAGCTCTCGAAACGGCACCGCTGGCACCTCCAGGTGAATATCGATGCGATCGAGCAGCGGACCCGAGATCTTGCTCATATATCGCTCCACTTGCGGCGCCGTACACTGGCACTCTCGCCGCGGATCGCCGCGGTAGCCACACGGGCAGGGATTGAACGCGGCCACCATCATGAAGTCGGCTGGAAACCGAGTGCTCCCCTTGGCGCGGCTGATCGAGACGAAGCCATCTTCCAGCGGCTGCCTGAGCACCTCGAGCGTGCGACGGTTGAATTCCGGAAGTTCGTCTAAAAAAAGCACGCCATTATGCGCGAGGCTAATCTCGCCTGGCATCGGTATCGATCGGCCCCCAATCAGTCCGGCCTCCGAGATCGTGTGGTGCGGCGCGCGGAAGGGCCGCGTGGCCAAGAGCGGCTGCCCGGCGGACAAGAGCCCGAGCGCACTATAGATACGAGTGGTCTCGATCGACTCTGCGGCTGAGAGCTGCGGCAGGATCGTCGGGATGCGTTTGGCGAGCATCGTCTTGCCGCCGCCTGGAGGACCAACCATAAGACAGTTGTGGCCACCAGCCGCCGCCACGCAGACGGCCCGTTTGGCAGCCTCCTGGCCGCGGACGTCTGCAAAGTCGACGTCGTATGCGGCAAAGCGGTCAAACCATTCGGTGACGCGGGGCGGACACCGGGGAATGTTGAGGTCGCCTGCGAAAAACTGCACCGCCTCGGTGAGCGAGGAAACGGGAATGATCTCAATGTCTTCCACGACTGCGGCCTCCGTCGCACTCGCCGTGGGCACGACCAGCCCCCGCAGTTTTTTCTGCCGCGCTGCTGAAATGGCCACCGAGAGGGCACCCCGCGTTGGCCGCGTGGAGCCCTCCAGCGAGAGTTCGCCTACCACGGCGTAGTCCTGGAACCGCTCCGATGAAAACTGACCGCTGCCGGCGAGAATGCCGAGGGTTATCGGCAGGTCGAACGTGGCTGCCTGTTTGGGCATCTCTGCCGGGGCGAGAATCCTTTTGGATAGCCCATTTTTCTCGGGAATTCGGCTTTTCCGAAATCGAAGAAGCCCGAGGACAGCCGTGGGCGGGGAGCATTTTGCTCGCTCTAGCCGCCAGACGACTTCGGGCTGCTGAACGTAGGGAAAAGCGGCAGGAAACCCCGGATCCTGCTCCCCCGCCTGATACCAACTAGGGCTCACCCCAACCCCAGCAGATCCCACCGCTCCAAGAACTCGTCGCCCAGATCTGCAAAATTTCTCATCGGCGTATCCCGGTGCTTTTGCCCCTTTTTGCCTGGGGTCTCAAGCCAAGTTCGGTGCCCTTTCTTCGTTCGCTCTGCGACGACCTGGCTTGGGACCACGTGATAGCGGGGGCGATCAGTCGATTTGCCCAAGGCAACGAAAACGTAGAAGTGGTTTTCGGACACGAATTTTTCGCTCTTCTCGTTGAGCAGCCATTTCCTGGCGGCGCTCTGGTTC
>JBIIOL010000364.1:0-4200 GCA_044336965.1 Pirellulales bacterium
GCCACGATTCCCGCGCCCGACTGCACGTAGGCCTTGCCGCCGGTGATCACCACCGTCCGCAGGGCGATGCAGGTGTCCATCGCCCCGCTGAAATCGATGTAGCCCACCGCTCCGGCGTAGGGGCCACGCTTGCGGGGCTCCAGTTCGTCGATGATCTGCATGGCCCGGATCTTGGGGGCCCCCGACACCGTGCCCGCCGGCAGGCAGGCCCGCAGCGCGTCGAACGCCGTCGTGCCCGGGGCGAGCTGACCGGTGACATTGCTCGTGATGTGCATCACGTGACTGTACCGCTCGATCGACATCACGTCGCTGAGCACCACCGAGCCGATGCTCGACACGCGGCCCACGTCGTTGCGTCCCAGGTCGATGAGCATCACATGTTCCGCCCGCTCCTTGGGGTCGGCCAGCAGGCCCTCGGCGAGGGCCGCGTCCTCCTCCGGCGACTTACCACGCGGCCGGGTGCCTGCCAGCGGTCGCACGGTGACGTGGCCGTCCACCACGCGGACCATGATCTCGGGCGAGCTTCCCACGAGCGTGGCGGAGGGGGTCCGCAGGTAGAACATGAACGGGCTCGGGTTCACGACCCGCAGCGTGCGGTAGAGTTCGAGCGCCGGCAGATCAAATGGGATTTCCAGACGCCGGCTGAGCACCACCTGGAAGATGTCGCCGGCGCGGATGTACTCGATGGCCTTTTCGGTGGCGGCCAGAAACTCCTCGCGGGTCGACGCCGCCCGGGCCGTGCCTTCGGTGAGGCAGCGGGGCTCATGGCGCGGACCGATGTCGGCCGCCGGCGGCCACGGGCTCGGCTCGAACAGCCGTGCGATCGTTTCATCGATGCGTCGGCAGGCCTCCGCGTAGCCGCGGGCCATGGCCGCGGGCGAGCCGTCGTCGACATGGGCCAGCACCACGATGTCGAGCGACTTGGTGACGTTGTCGAAAACGAGCAGCCTGTCGTAGAAGGCGAACGAGAGGTCGGGGAGGTGGAGATCGTCGACGGGGGGGTGGGGCAGCCGCTCCGCGTAGCGGATGGAGTCATAGGCGGCATAGCCCACGGCACCGCAGGTGAACGGCGGGAGTTCGGGCAGACGGGCCGGTTGGTGGGCGGCCATCCGCCGTTCGAGGTCGGAGAGCGGGTCGGAAGACTCGAACTCCTCCACCTCCCGCGATCCGGCCCGCGTGATCCGCACCCGCGGACCGAAGGCTTCGAATCGCATGAAGGGTTCGGCTCCCAGGAAGCTGTAGCGGCCGACCTTCTCGCCGCCGATGACGCTCTCGAACAGGCAGGCAGACTCCCCCGCGTCGATGCGGGCAAACGCCGACAGCGGCGTGAGTCCATCGGCGAACAGGCGACGGTAGACGGGCACGAGACGATGGGACTGCGCCAGGGCGTCGAAGTGGTGCCGGTCCGGAAGGTGCGACATGGGCTGAAAAACGCTCGGGGACGGCTGGTCGCCGGGAAACCGTTGACAGTATCTCCAGTTCCCCGCAGGCAACAAGCCCGCGGGGAATTGGATCAGGAGGCCGGTTTGGCGGGCCGCCGCCGCACCGAAGGCGACCTGCTGGCTGCGGGCCGCTATGATTCAAGTGAGGATTCCGGAGCGGATGCAGACGAGTCGAGCGCGGCGGGGCGGTGCCCTCGTGCCCCCGAGACAGGACAGGTCGGTCATGAAGTGTCAGCAATGCGAGAAGCAGGCGGTGTTTCACATCACGGAGCTGGAGACCGGTTCCGTCCGTGAACTGCACCTCTGTGAGGATCATGCGCGGGTCTATCTCAACCAGGCAGAGGGTGGCGCTGGCCCCGCCGAGGGGGCAGAGGCCGACGACACGTCGGGCGGCGCGGCCGGCCAGCTGGGCGTCGGCCAGACGGCCGACGAACTGGCGGCGCTCGACCAGAAGGCCTGCGACATGTGCGGCATCACGTTCTTCGAATTCCGCAACCAGGGGCGGCTGGGCTGCCCGCACGACTACGTGCAGTTCGCCAAGGAACTGGAGCCGCTGATCGCGAACATCCATGGTGCGACCGAGCACACCGGCAGACGGCCGTCGAGATCGCCCCAGACGGCGGAATCGGCCGCTGCGTCCGGCACGGCCGAACTGACCGGCGTGATCGGGCTGCGTCGCGAGATGAAGGAGGCGATCTCCTGTGAGGATTACGAAAAAGCCAAGGAAAACCGCGACGCCATCCGGGCGATCGAGGACCGCTGGATTCCACCCGCCCGCCCGGAGTGACAGGAGTGACGGAACGCCGCAGGGCGCTTTCCGCATGCGTAACCATGAAACTTGAAACGCTCGCCCAATCGATCGGTGAATGGCTGCGTGGCACAGGGCCCGAGTCGGACATCGTCATGAGCAGTCGCGTGCGGCTGGCCCGCAACCTGCCGCACTATCCCTTCGTGAGCCGGGCGTCGGAGCAGGATCGCGCCGACATCGAGCGGTTTCTGAGGGAGCGGATCGCCGCGGCACCGGTCGGGCGGAACCTCGAATCGATCGACGTGGGTGGGCTCGAGGAGATCGACCGGCAGTTTCTCGTCGAGAGGCAGCTCATCAGCCGGGAGCACGCCGAAGCCCATGGTGCCCGAAGCGTGGCGATCGACCAGTCCGAGCAGGTCAGCCTGATGATCAACGAGGAGGATCACCTCCGCATCCAGTGCATCCACAGCGGACTCGACCTGCGGGGCGTCTGGGAGCAGATCAAGGTGGTCGACGAACAGATCGAGGAGGTGGTGCCGTACGCGTTCCATCCCCAGTTCGGGTACCTGACGGCCTGCCCGACCAACGTGGGCACGGGCATCCGTGTGAGCGTGATGCTCCATCTGCCGGCGCTCGTGATCACGAGGCAGATCGACAAGGTGTTTCGCAGCCTTCACAAGATCTCGCTGGCCGTCCGCGGCCTCTACGGCGAGGGATCGCAGGCGATGGGCGACTTCTACCAGATCTCCAACCAGACCACGCTCGGGAAGTCGGAGGAACAGTTGGTCGAGCAGGTGAGCGACGTGGTGCCGGTGCTGATCGACTACGAGCGGCGGGCCCGCGAGTTTCTCGTCCGTGAAACCGAGCAGAACGTGCACGACCAGGTGAGTCGCGCCTATGGCATCCTGCGCACCGCCCAGACGATCAGCGCCGAGGAGACGATGCAGCTCCTGTCGCGGGTGCGCATGGGCGTGCTTCTCGGCCTGATCGGCGACGTGAAGATCGCCGACATCAATTCGCTCCTGATCCGCACGCAGCCCGCCCATCTGCAGAAGCTTCGGGGCATCGAACTCGACACCAAAGACCGCAATATCGAGCGGGCCCGCTACCTCCGGCAGCACTTCGAGGCAGGCGGCCAGAACGTCAACTGAATACACGAAAAACATGGCATCGTGTCGCACGCTGGTGCTTCCCAGCCGCATTGGTTCGCCGGCTGCGGCATGCTCGTCGCCGGCGGATTCTGCTACAGGATGCTCGTGGACGATGGTGAATCGCCCGTGAGTCGCAGAATTCACCGGCTCCTGCGCGTGCCTCCGACCGGCTCCTCAGCATCAGGGATTTTTGTCTCGGCAAATGCAGTTTGCCGGTGCTGCGCGTGGCATCCTGCCATGCCACTGACGAGGGTGGGTACCCCGAACACCGGAGCGAGCTTAGGGCGCCTCGGCGCATAGGGCGCACCATCATCCCTGACACACTCGCCGAGCCGTCCGCGAGCGCAGCGTGTTCGGGGTGCCCGCCCGCTGCGTCGTTCTTGCGTCAGCCCAGCGGTGTTGTCGCCAGCCGTCACGCTGGGCCGGAGAGTTCGCGGCGGAGCGGGGCCACGACCGGGGGTGGCACGAATTTGAGCAGGGCCTCGTCATCGGCCAGCGGCGTGATCTGCTTGAGCAGCGACGACGAGATGTGCGAATACTGCGCGTCGGCCATCAGGAACACCGTTTCAACCGTCGGATCGAGCTTGCGGTTGGCCAGCGTCATGGTGAACTCCGCATCGATGTCGGTCAGCGAACGCACGCCCCGCAGGAGCACCTGCGCCCCCTGCTCTCGCACGAATGCCACCGACAGCCCGCTGAACAACTCAACGCGGACATTCGACAGCTCGGCGACCGATTCGCGAACCAGTTGCACGCGGTCGGCCAGCGAGAAGATGGGCTGCTTCTCCGGGTTGATGCCGACGCCGACGACGATGGCGTCGAAAATCCGGCTGGCCCGCTGGATCACGTCGAGGTGGCC
>JBIIOL010000366.1:0-4183 GCA_044336965.1 Pirellulales bacterium
ATCAAACTGGCTGAATGCGCGTTCGCGGAGGTCGTTCAGGCGGCAGTAGATCGACGCCCGGGTGACCTCGCCCTGGCCGCGCACGGTCCTGCCGGTCGTGTCGCCGATGGTGATGAGGGTCTTCCGCACTCCCCGCAGGTCCCGGAGCCGCGACTCGACTTCCGTGAGCACCTCGTCGGCCCGTTCGAGCGAGCAACCCTCCGGCAAGGTCACCGCCACCTCGAACTCGCTCGTGTCGTCGCGCGGCACGAAATCCTTGCCGACGATGCGCATCAGGGAGGGCGTCGAGGCGAGCACGCCGACGGTCACCAGCACGACGAGCCAGCGGTGCCGCAGCGAAAACCGCAGACAGAGCATGTAGAAGCCCTCGACGGCCCGCCAGACGAAGCCCGACTTGCTCGAGTGGGCGGCGTCCTCGGCCTTGAGGAACCGGGAGCAGAGCATGGGCGTCATCGTGAACGAGATGAACATGCTCATCAGGATCGAGAAGGCCACCACGTAGCCGAAGCTGCTGAAGAAGCGGCCCACCCGCCCGCCCATGAAGACCACCGGAATGAAGATGACCAGCAGCGAGAAGGTGGTGGCAACAACCGCCAGGGCGATCTCCTGGGTGGCGCTCGCGGCGGCCGCCCGGGCCCCCAGCCCATATTCCTCCATATGGCGGAAGATGTTCTCGTGGACGACCACGGCGTCGTCGACCACGATGCCGATCGCGAGGATCAGCCCCAGCATGGTGATGTTGTTGAGCGTGAAGCCCATCGCGTCCATGAACGCAAACGTGGCGATCATCGACGTCGGGATGGAGAGCGTGGCGATGAGCGTCGTGCGCCAGTCGCGCATGAAGAGCAGGATCGTCAGGCTGACGAGGACGGCGGCCAGGAGCAGGTGGGTCTGGACCTCGTGGATCGAGTTCTCGATGAACCTCGACTGGTCGCGGATGATCTGCACGTCGATGTCGTCGGGCAGGATGCCCCGGATCTCCTCCAGCCGGTGCTTGACCTGCTCGACCACGGCGACGGTGTTCGTGCCCGATTGCTTCTGCACGATCAGGCTCACGGCCAGGTCACCCGGCCGCCCGGCGTGGTTCCCATCCGGCGACCGTTCTGGATCGGCCGCCCACAGGCGGCTCAGTCCCCGGGGCTCCTCGAACGAATCGCTGACCGTGCCGATGTCCTTGATGCGGATCGGCTGGCCATGCCGGTTGGCGACGATCAGTTCGGCGAAGTCGGCCGGCTCGCGAACCCGGCCCATGGTGCGGAGCACGAGTTCCCGCGGGCCCTGATCGATCCGGCCGCCGGGCTGCTCCTGGTTTTCACGGACGAGGGCCTGCCGCACGTCCTCGATCGTCAGTTGCTCGTACTTCTGCAGCCGGTCGGTGTCGATGGAGATCTGGATCGCCCGTTGCCGGCCGCCGACCAGGATCACGGCGCCGACACCGGGCAGGGATTCGAGGTCTTCCTTGATCCGGCGGCGGGCGATCTCGGTGATTTCCCTCGCGTCGCGTCGACCGGAGACCGCCACCGTCAGCACCGGCGCGGCATCGAGGGCGAACTTGTCGATGATCGGGGCATCGGTGCCCTCGGGCAACTGGCTCAGGATCGTCCGCACCTTGGCATCGACCTCCTGGGCCGCCACCGCGCCATTTTTCTCCAGCTCGAATTCGATCGTCAGCTGCGAGATGCCCTCCTTCGTCGTGGATCGCAGCTGCTCGATGCCCGACACCGTGTTGACGATCTCCTCGATCGGCTTGGTCACGCCCGTCTCCATCTCCTCGACGCTGGCACCACGCAGCGTGGTCGTGACGGTGACGAGCGGCAGGTCGACGTTCGGAAACAGCTCGACACCCAGCCGCGGATAGCTTGCCAGCCCGAGCACGATCGGCGCCGAGACGAGCATCGACGTGAAGATCGGTCGCTGGATGCACAGATCCCAGATCTTCATCGGCCGCTCTCCGCGGCCGGAGTCTGGTCCGGCTGCGGAGCCTCCGGCCCGCCCTGCGCAGCAACCGGACCGCCCAGCGCAGGCGAGGTTGACGCGTTGCGAGGAACGTCGCGAATCCGCACGGCTGTACCGTCGCTGAGTTGGGAGTGGCCGGTCGTTACGACGGGAACACCAACGGTGATCGCACCAGACACCTCCACCCAGCGATGGACCGCCCCGGCCGGTTCCGGGATGTCGAGCCGTGATCCCAGCTCGACCGGAACGACGACCGCCTTGTCGTTCACGACGGTGAAGAGCTTCGTGACGCCTGCGTAGCGGACGATCGCCTCCTCGGGCACCGTCACGGCGTCGTCGTCGGCGCCGAGCAGAATCGAGGCCGTCGCGAACGAGCCGGACTTGAGCAGGCGATCCCGGTTGGGCACCCAGACCTCGACTTCGAAGGTGCGATTGGCCGTATCGACGGTCGGATTGACGCGGGCCACGCGTCCGCCGATCTTCCGTCCGGGCAGGCTCTCGACCGCCAGATCCACCTCCTGTCCGGGCCGCATCTGCGACGCATATCGCTCCGGCACGGCTGCCTTGAGCTTGAGGACGCTGTCCACGACGAGCCGAAAGAGCTTGGTCGGTGGTGCGGCGCGGACGATCTCCCCCTCCGACACGAACCGTTCGGCGACGGTGTAGGCCAGGGGGGGGTCGCCGTCCGCGGCGGCGGGGACCGTGCGGCCGGATGTGCCGGCCACCTGCTGCAGGACCGGCGGTGTGCGCACGGTGATGGCGGGGGCGAGGATGCTCGTGTCACGCAGTCGCTTGCCCGCCGTGTCCAGCACGGCCTGCCGATGTCGCACCGAGGCGAGCGTCTGCTCCGCCTCGAGGAGCCGCTGCTTCGTGTCGAGCCTCGCCGTCTGCAGGTTCAACTCGGCTTTTTCGTAGTCGTCCTTGGTCATGACGCCCCGGGCGGTCAGGGCCTTGTATCGCTCGAACGTGTCCGCGGCATTTCGCTCGACGAGCCTGGCCCGCTCGACGCTCGGCAGCGTTTCGGGGGAGAAGCTGGCATCGGGGACCTTGTTCAGCCCGAGCCGCGCCAGTTCGAGGTCGAGCGCCCGGGCACTCTCCTGGACCGCGAGTTGGAAATCCGTCGCGTCGATTTCCAGCAGCAGATCACCGGGCGCTACGAGGTCGCCGACGTCGCGGGCTACCCGGCGCACGTTGCCATCGACCTGAGGGCTGATCTCAATCTCCTCGAACCCATGCAGCGTGCCCACGGTGCGGACACGCCGCTCGACCGTTCGCTGCACGGCGGCGGTCACCGTCACTGCGATCGCCTCGGGATGCCTGGCCGTGGGAGTTGGCGCAGGTGTGGTGGCCGGCTCTGCCGGGCGTTTCCAGCCGGGAAAAAGGCCGGCGTAGGCTGCCGCGGCGACCACTCCGCCGACGACCATCAGGGGCCCCAGGGCTTTCATCCATCGAAGCATGATGTGTGTTTCGCCTGTGTGCCTTTGGCGTCAGGCGGGCAGGCCGCAGGCGACGGCGTTGATCACGGCGGCGATGCGGACGGCGTCGTGACAGGCCTCCTCGCTCACGCCCAGATGCACGAGGCTCGCCTCGTGGTTTTTGATGCACAGTTCGCAGCCGGCCAGCGCCGCGCAGCCCAGGCTCATGAGTTCGAAGTCGGCCTTCGAGGTCGCTGGCTGGGCCATGCGGCTCATGCGGAGCCGTGGAGAGCGGGCCTCGTAGCTCTCCTTGCCCAGCATGTGGCGGAAGCGGTAGTAGACGGTGTTCATCGCCATCAGACCGGCCGCGGCGGTGGCATCGGAGATCACCGGGGCTGCTGCTGCCGCGTCGGCAGCCCGCAGGTCCGCCTCGATCGCCTGGGCGAGCGGCCGGCATCGCACGAACGCGGCGGCCGCCAGCGCCACGCCGAGGCTCTGGAGCGGTTGCAGGTTTTCGCCGGCGAGAACGCTCGAGAGATTGAGCCGGATGTCCTTCAACTCGTCGGGTAGCGTGTCGCGGAGGGCGTCGATCGAGGGGGTGGCGATGGACATGGCAGATGGATCCCGTGGGCTCGGACTGCGGGTGAGAAATGATACGGACTGCGAGGATTGTAGCTGTTCGTTGAAGCATGGGCGGTCGGAATGCTACTCTGTGGCAGTTTTGCGCGCACCTCAGGTTTTTCCATGCCCCGCCGCGACGATCTCCACACGATTCTGCTGATCGGTTCCGGGCCCATCGTCATCGGGCAGGC
>JBIIOL010000367.1:0-4182 GCA_044336965.1 Pirellulales bacterium
GACCGGGCCGCACCAGAGCGAGCACGGCCGGCAGGAAGACGAGCGACGTGAGCGTGCAGGTCGTCACGCCGATCGTGAGCACGCGGCCAAGGCTTTCCAGCCCCTTGTGGCTGGCCACCATCAGGGCGCCGAACCCGAGGATCGTCGTCAGCGCGTCGACGAGCACCGAGTTGGCGGTCGAGGCGCTGATCCGATACGGCCCCGGCCGCTCCAGGCTGTCGTGCACGATGTGCACGCCGTAGTCGACGGCGATGCCGAGGATGAGTGGGATGCCGATCAGGTTCGCGGGGTTCAGATCGATGCCTACCAGGCCCATGAGGCCGAGCGTCTGGGCCATGCCCAGCGCCAAGGGCAGCGCGGCGAGAAGGCTGTTGGTGATGCTGCGGAAGTCGAGCCAGAGCACGGCCAGGATCACCACCAGCGAATAGATGGCAGCCTGCTCGTAGCTCCGCTTCATCTCCAGCGACGCCTCGTAGGCCTGCAGTGGATTGCCGGTGGCTCGGGGATCGACGCTGCGGACCTCCTTCACGAACCGCTCGAGCGAGGCGAAGTTCCAGATGTCGCCACGGCCGTAGATCTTGAGGAGGTGGCGGCCGTTCTGACCGACGAACCGATCGACGAGGCTCGGCGGCAGATCGTCGAGCTTGGGCGGCTCGGGATCGGCGACGGCGGCCAGCGCGTGGAGCCGCGTGAGCAGGTCGCCGGCCGACTGCTGCTGGAATGACGCCAGCGACTGGAAGCACTCGTTGGGCCCCAGACGCCGCAGCGTTTCGCGGGCCCGCTCCAGGTGCCACGCCGTCCGCAGGCCGCCGGGACGCTTGGCCGCCTCGCCCTGCGCCCAGGCGAGCGTCTCGCCGAGGCCGTCGAGCCGGTCCATCGGGATCTCGGGGGGTCGTTCGGGCAGCCCTGCCAGACGGCCCCGGATACGTTCGATGAGCGGCCGCTTCAGCTCCTCGTCCACCGGCAAAAGCGAGGCGATCTCGTCGACCCGCTCGACGGTCGCCAGCTTCGTGAGCTGCTCCTTGCGGGCCAGCAGTTCCTCCCGAGAGTCGGCGATCGAAAGGGCATACCACACGCTCTGGTCGCACTCGGCCAAGAGTTTCTTCTCGACGGCCACGCTCTCGAGCCCATCGGCCTGCAGGTTGAGCAGGTTGTGGTCGTAGTCGAGTTCGTGGAAGCCGGAGGCGACGGCCATCGTTGCCGCCATCGCCGCCAGTGCCACGAACCGTGGATGCCGGGTGAGCGGAGCCAGCCATTCGTGCACCGGCACCGGTGTGGGAATCCGGTCGCCGCGCGGGCCGCGGTCGACCAGCGCCACCACCGCCGGCAGCACCAGCAATTCGGCGGCGCAGCAGAGCAGGATGCCACCACCGGCGATCATGCCGAGCTCCGCCACGCCCACGAAGCTCGTCAACGCCGCGCAGAAGAAGGCCACCGCCGTCGTGATCGCGCCGGTGAGGATGCCGGGGCCGACGCAGGCGCTCGCGTCGAGCAGCGCGTCTTCATAGGAGAGCCCGCGCCGCCGCATTTCGAGATACCGGCCGACGTAGTAGGTGCCGTAGTCGATGCCGACGCCGATCATGGTGACGGTGAACGTCACGCTGAGGATGTTGAGATGGCCCACGCTCGCGGTAGCCCAAGCGAAGGCCCAGGCCATGCCGATGACGAGCACGCCGTTGGCCATGAGGGCATGCCGCACGCCCCCGAAGCCGGCGACGATCACCACGATCACGGCAGCGAGCGACAGGCCGCTGGCCCACATCATCGACTGCTGGCTGGTCCGCATCTCGTCGTCTTCCATCACCGGCAGCCCGGTGAGGCCGATCGTCACGTCGGCATGGCGGGCGGCGACGAGCTTGATGAGCCGGCGGAGTTCGTCGGTGGCGGCCGACGCGCCGGCAAAGCCTTCCTTCGCCTTCGCCAGTCGCAAGAGCACGAAGCCCAGTTGCCCGTCCTTGGCGAGAAGATGCTGGCTGGAGAGATCACGGAGGGTGGAGAGCGATTCGGGCATCCGCGGCCACGGCGAGACATAGCCACCCGTGCCGGCATCGGCCGCGCGGCGGCCGGCCTCGAGGCCTGCCAGAAGGCTTTCGCTGTAGCGTTCGAGGGATGCCAGCGGCGGCTCCTGCATGCCGGCTGTGGTCTGGCTTCTGTCCACAGGCTGCGCCGCGCCGGCGACCATCTGCCCGGCAAGTCCGCCGACCATCGACGCCACCTTCAGGTGCGTCCAGCCACCCGCGAGGATCGGTTCGGTCCGTTCGATGAACTGGTCGATCGCGGCGAGATCAGTCGGCGACAGGTAGTGCAGGCCCTTCGCGCGGATTTTCGACAGGTCGACCTCGTGGAGCACCGACCGGAAGCGTTCGCCGTCCTGCGCGACTTCCCGTGACAGCTCCTCGAGCACCTTGACCACACGTTCGCGCGTCGGCCCCTCCACGACGACCACCGCGTCGTCGTCCTCGCCGAACTCGCGGATGTAGTCGATCCAGAGCTTGTTGTAGTCGCTCTTGGGGTCGAGCAAATCGACACGGCTCACCTTGTAGCCAAGCGACTGCGCCGTATAGGCGCCCGCCGCCACCGCCGAGATCACAGCACCGACCACGATCGCCATGGGCGCCCGCAGGCACAGCCGTGTCCACGCGATCAGGGCCCGGCCGAGGAGACTCGTGGGCGCAGGCGCATCGCCGGCACCGTTCTGGTCCGGAGGCGTGGGGCCCGTGGCATCAGTGTGCGGATCGTGTCGTCGCAGCATCGGCTCGCATTTCCTTCCCGGCAGGGGGAGGGAAACGTAGCGAACCTGCGGCGTCGGGCCAACAGGTTCTTTTTGGCAGTTGGAGAGTTCTGGCAAGGTGGGCAAACCCTCGGGATTTTCAGGCAGATTGACTGGTTCGGAAGGTCACCGCAGGCCGAAATTCCTTCCATGCGGCGACCGTGGCCGCACCACCGGCCAGCGTTGGGCAACCACCGCGCCGGAAGGGTTCGCGACAGGGGGGGAACAGCATGACGATTGCGCGTTCGTGGGTGGTCTTGGCCGGGGTCGTGGTGGCGTTGGCGGCCCCGATGCTCCCTCGCGCCATCATGGCCGACGTGGCAGACGGTACCGTGTCCCGCGACACAGGCTCTTCGAGCCGCGAGTCACGCCGCCGGGCGCTCGAAGCGTTGCCTCTGGATCGCATTCCGGAGCCACAGCGGAAGGCGATCGAGCCCTGCCTGCGATCCGCAACGCTCTATCGCCGCATGCCTGTCGAAACGGTGGCCTGCGACGACGAGCTCCTCGCTTTCTCGCTCACCAGACCGGAGGCCATCGTCGACATGTGGCGGGTGCTCGGCATCAGCCGGCTCTCGCTCGATCCGGTGGGGCCGCGGCAGTGGAAGCTCAACGACGGCTACGGCACCACCGGTGTGCTGCGGCTGGTGCACCAGGAGCGACAGGGCCGCGGTGGCCTGCTCGTGTTCCACGGGCGGGGTGTCTACACAGGCCCCTTGTCTCCCAAAAATCTCACCGGCAGCTGCGTGCTCTTGGTACGGCACGGTCCGGCCATGCAGTCGGTCGACGGCCGCGAACGGCAGATGATCCAAATCGACACCTTTCTCGACATGGACGGAGTCGGCCTCGAAATCGTCACCCGCACGCTGCAGCCGCTCATCGTGCGGTCTGCGGCCGCGAACCTGCACGAGATCTGTCTCTTCATGACCACGCTCTCAAACTCCGCGCGGAACAACCCCGAGGGTGTGGCGCAGCTGGCCAGCCGGCTGCAACAGACCGCTGACGCCGACCGACAGGCCCTGGCATCGATCGCGCGGCGGGCCGCGCAGCCCGCGACCAACGCAATGCCACACGGAATCCGTCGCGAACCGCCAGACATGGCGGCTGCCGATCGGCTCCAGACGGAACTCGCGTCCCGCTGGCTGAGTGCTGACGAACTCGACCGGATCCAGCGGCAATAGACAGCCGCTACCGCGTCGCCCGGTCGGGCGAGGCTTCGGGTGCCGCCGCCATGCGGACGCGGGCCTCCGACGCCACCACGTAGGGTCGCTTGTATTCGGGCATGTAGCCACGGGCACCGCGAACAGCCACGTCCTGTCCCACCATTGGCGCAAGGTTCACGCCCGCCTGTGGCGTGATGAACGCGATCACGTTGTTGCTCTGATCGACGACCGCCCAACGCGGGGCGTCGGGCC
>JBIIOL010000368.1:0-4179 GCA_044336965.1 Pirellulales bacterium
GCTCCCCGGCGAGGCGGTGGATCTGATCGCCTACGCCCACGAGCACGGGCTCACCGTCGAGGGTCTCTCGTTCCATGTCGGCAGCCAGTGCACGAATCCCGAGAATTACATCCAGGCGATCCACCTCTGTGCCGGCATCTTCGCCGAGGCCAAGTCGCGCGGCTTCACCCTCAAGTTGCTCGACATCGGTGGCGGGTTCCCCGCGGCCTACGACGCGAGCGTGCCCAAGTTCAGCGACCTGGCCAAGAAGATCAACCACGAGCTCAACCGGCTGTTCCCAAAGGAGATCGAGATCCTCGCCGAGCCGGGGCGGTTCCTCGTGGCCTCGGCGGGCTCCGCCGTCTCGAAGATCATCGGCAAGGCGGTGCGGAACGACAAACTCTGCTACTACGTCAATGACGGTGTCTACCACACCTACTCGGGCGTGATCTTCGACCACTGCACATACCACATGAAGAGCTTCAAGAAGGGGGCGACGCAGATCTGCGCGGTCTTCGGACCCACCTGCGACGCGCTCGACACGATCAGCCTCGCGGAGCAGCTCCCCGATCTGGAACTGGGCGACTATCTCTACAGCGACAACATCGGCGCCTACTCAGCGGCCAGCTCCACCCACTTCAACGGCTTTCCGCCCGCGAAGATAGTGCACGTCAATCAGTAGATCCCATCGCTCGCGCTCCGGGCTTGTATGGGAATCCCATCGCTCGCGCTCCGGGCTGGTATGCCTGCCCCCCATACAAGCCCCCGGCGCAAGCCGGGGGATCGCCATTCGTCCCCGCGTCACCGCCAGCCTACGCCCGTACCGCTTCGATGAGGTGATAATTCTTCACCTCTTCCCGCGCGACGCCCTGCCACAAGAGCGGCAGGTTCTCCAGATACCACGTGGGCTGCTTGGTCACGATCAAGAGCGTGCCCTCCGGTGCCAGCGCCCGATAGGCTGCCTCCACGAAGAGTTCCGCGATGCGGAAGTCGGCGTAATAGGGCGGGTTGGCCAGCGCCAGGTCGTAGCTGCCGGGCTCGGGGACGTTGCCTTCGCTTTCGAGCGCTACGGTCAGGTTGTCGAGGCCGTTGAGGGTCGCCCCTCGACGCGTGCATTCCACCGCGCGGGCGGCCGCATCGAAGGCGTGCACATGCACGCTCGCGTCACGGGCGGCCAGCCCCATCGCCACGCAGCCCGACCCGCAGCCGATGTCGACGACGCGGGTGTCGGCCGCGACATCCACGGCGTTCAGGAGATGGCGGGCACCAGGATCGATCCGTCGATGGGCGAAGACGCCCGGCCGCGTGACGGCCGTGAGCAGCCTGTCGCGGTCGCGAAACACAAACTCGCAGGAGAAGTCGCGGATCTTCGTCGGTTCGCGGGTCTTCTCCACGATGTAGGCCACGGTATCACCGGCGGCCGCTGGCCGCACGCGAACCGTCTCCCCCGTCTCCGCGAGCTGCTCCCGCAGCCAGTTGTCGTGAGCATTGTCGATCGCCGCCACGAGCCGGCCGCCGATCGCGAGCTGCAGAAACGCAGACTGCAGGATGTCTCGCGACAGTTCCGCCTCGCCGTTTTTCGAGAGCGGCACGACGGCAAGGTCGTAGGGGCCAGGCGGCATGTCGGCGGCACAGACGGCATGCAGCCCGGGCGGCGGCGACTCCCAGGCCGCGACCGCCGCCGCCTGCGGAAAGAGGTCGAGAAACCAGACGGTCACATCCGCGGAGGGATGCGCCGCGGCCAGTTCGAAGGCCGCCTGGCCACGGCCGGCGGTCGTGCAGACCACCCGCATGCGGTCGGCGGATTGACCGTCTGTGGCAAGCAGCAATCGGGCGATATCGAGGGCGTGCGCTTCGGCTGGTCGGGCGGGGAGGGCGATGGTCATAGTGACAAGAGCATACCCCCGCGCCGCCGGTCGACGATCAAGCAGACGGTCATTCCGGCCGCTGAGGCCGCTGAGGCCGTTCGCCGCCGGGTCCGTCCGGACCACCAAACCCTCCCGGCCCGGGGCCGCGTTCGCCGCGTCCGGCTGGCCCTCCACCGGGGCCACCCCGGCCCCCGCCGGGCCCGCCGCGCATCCGCTGGATCTCCTCCGCGAACTTGGTCAGTTCTTCGCGGTCGAGCTTGCCATCGCCGTCGGTGTCGAACTTCATGGCGTGCTCGACGAATCGCTCTGGCGACGGTGGCCCTCCCGGCCCGCCACCTCCAGGTCCCATGCGGCCCTCACGGGAACCGGGGCCAGTTCGACCCTCACGGGGCCCGCCCGGCCCCCGCCCTTCGCGGCCTTCGCGGCTGCTCTCCCGAGCCTCAGAACGGCCTTCGCGATCGGGAGGTCCCTCCGGCCGATCCGGCGGCTGGGCGACAGAGACCGTCACCAGCGAGGCGCCGATCACCGCCATGGCCATCACGCTTTCGATTCCCAGCATGCGTCTCATCGGAGGCTCCTTGGAAAGAGGGGTGCTCAGATCTCGTTCAGATTCGTGTCATCACCTTCAACGGCTGGAACGGGAAAAAGTCTCGCCACTGGCAGAGCATGTGCTGCCCCCGCACGCACGACGAGCCGATGTCACTCCAGATACTCGTTCGACCAGGTGCTGAAGAGATCGCCCCGCTTCACGCGGGCCGCATCCTCCCGCATCACCTCGGGCGTGCGGCGAATGATCCGGGTCGTGCCGTGACGGCCGCGGCGATACCGCGAATGCGACCTGGCGGCGGGGCCGGTGTTACGAGGCGGAATTGCCACCCGCATCTGCGGTTCGCTGCCTGGCTCGGGCATCGGCACCGCCGGCACCTCAGCCAATGCCACCGGCGGCTGGGCCCCGGCGCTGGATGCCCACAGCATGCCCGCCACGATGCCGGCGATCACAGACACCTGCATGGCAGAACTCATTTTCCAGACTGTTCCGGCAGCGGCTCGAGCGTGAGCGGATCGCGAAGCGGAAGATGCTTCACCTTTCCACCGAAGAAGTCGTTCATGCTGGCCCGCTTCTCCAGATCGCCGGGGGCGATGTTGTCCCAGTCGCCCACCACGAGAATCGCCATCTTCTCCGGATCGAGATGCTTTTGCGCCACCCGCTTGAGATCCTCCCGGGTCACGGCCCGCACCTTGTCGCGGAACGTCTTCCAGTAGTCCTTCGGCCGCTTCGTCCACTCGTCGTTGACAAACACCCGCAGCATCTGCGGCCGGCTCTCGAACTGCCGCGGAAAGGTCTCGACGAGGCTCGCCTTGGCCGTCTCCAACTCGTCGTCGGTAACGAGTTCGTTCCGCATCTTCGCGATCTGCTCCATCACGATCTTGGCGGCCAGGGCCACCGTGGCGTTCTTGCTCTCGAAACCGGCGCGGAAGTCACCGGGGTAGAACACCCGGGGCGTGAGCGCCGACCGCACGGAATAGGCGAGCCCCTCGTTGCTCCGCACCTGCTGCATCAGTCGGCTGGTGAAGCCGCCGGCACCGAGAATCTCGTTGAGCAGCAGGAACGGTATCGCATCGGGGTCATCCCGCGTGATCGCACGGCTCCCCATCACCACCTTCCCCTGCGGAATCTCCTTCGGCACGTGGTAGAGGCCGGGCTGCAGCAAGGCCGTGGGCGCGACGGGATCGGCCACCGGCTCCCCTCGCTCCCAGCCGGAGAGCGCCTTCTCGAGCTTGCCGAGCATCTCCTTTTCGTCGAAGTCGCCAGACACCGACACGATCATGTTTCCCGGGTGGATGATGCGGCGGTGCATCTCCGTCAGGCGGTCCCGGGAGATCGCCGCCACCGTGCGGTCGGTCGGCTCCGACGCCTCGAAGTGGTCGGTGCCGTAGACGAGCCGCTTCCACTCCCGCGAGAGAATCGAGGAGGCGTCGTCATTGCGCTGCTTGAGCGATTCGAGCACCCGGGCCCTGGCAGTCTCGAGCCGCTTCTCGTCGAAGGCCGGCGTGCGAAGCATATCGAGGAAGAGCTTCAAGCTCTCGTCGAAGTTGCTCTTCAGACAGTTCATCGTGGCGGCGGTGAACGTCTCGTTGGATGCGACGCCGACATCGGTCGCGAGAAAGTCGAGCGACTCGTCGAGCTCGGCCGGCCCCATCGTCGCCGTGCCACCCTCCCGCACCATCCGCGCGGTCATCGACGCGAGGCCGGGAACATCGGCCGGATCGAGCGACGCCCCGCCCTTGAAGGTGACGACGAGATTCACGAGGGGAAACTCGCGGGACGGCG
>JBIIOL010000369.1:0-4164 GCA_044336965.1 Pirellulales bacterium
GGCGAAGCGTTGGCGAGCATGGAGTGAGCGGAGGGCAGGATGCCCGAAGCGAACGTCCGGCGACGGGGCATGGGCAGCCCCGAACTATCGAAGACACACCGAATCCGAATCAAATACACCCCGCTGGGCTCGAACCAGCAACCTTCGGTTCCGTAGACCGATGCTCTATCCAATTGAGCTAGGGGTGCCCGACAGACCCGAAGAATACACGCTTCTCCCCGCAACACCAAGATTGGACCGCCGATGCCGATCGATTCACGCGTGGCCGGGGGGACAGGCTCGGCATTCGCCCGCCCTCACGCCGGCTCCTTGACCACCAGAAACCCTTCCTTATCCACGTCGAAAGCGGTGTCGAGGAGGCAGGCCGTCGGTCGATCCGGGCCGGTCGTTCCCTGGCCATTCCCGGCCTGCGGCGGCAGCGTGGCACCGATCACGAGCGTGCGGGACTCCCCGGCAGGAATGCCCTGATCGACGAGCGACTCCAATCCCAGCCGGTCGCGGATGGCGGCCTCCGGCCAGACGACCACGCCGTTGACCACGCGGCCCACCGTGTCGGCCTTCAGCGTCACCTCGTGGTCGGCGGTCGCCCGCGCGGGCGGCGAATTCATCGCCACGAGGCCACCCGCCTCCCGCGGCGCGAAGGCCACGACCGGCTCCACGCCAAACACTTCCCGAAACCGGGCCGACGCCTCGCGGGCCCGCGGAAGTTCCGCGACCGCGTCGATCGGCATCACCACGACATCCAGTGTGTTCTTCAATCCGGCCAGCGTCGGGCCGCTGCCGGTGGCCTGCTCGTTCGCCAGCCCCAGCACCTGCTCGACCCTCGCCAGCCAGATCGTGATCCGCTCCCGCAGGATCGTCTCGCCGAGTTGCCTCGGAAGCAGCGCCGGATCAGCCGTGGTACTTCTTATGCCCAGGAGCTGCGCCCCGTGCTTCCCGAGCGAATCCTGGAGCGGATCACCGGCGGCGAGCGACACGAGCAGCCGGTCCCCCCGGCGCACCAGGCAGCAGCCATCGAATGCCTCGGCGGTCGCCGCGGCAGCGACGACTTCGGCCGACAGCGTGGCCCGCATCCTGTTCCTCACAGAGGTTGCGGTGAGTTCCTGAAGCGCGAGCCGCGCCTCGTGGCTGGGCGTACCGATCGGCAGGGGAGTGCCGTAGGTAAGCGTCACCGGGCGGCGGAAGACGCGGGGCCACTTCGTGAAATACCTCCCCTCCGAGAACGACAGCGGGCTGCCCCACATGCCGTCGATGTGCAGCGGCACGATCGGCGCCTCGACCCGCTCCAGCAGCCATTCGAGGCCGCGCTTGAAGCCGAGGATCTGCCCCGTCCGCGAGATGCCCCCCTCCGAAAAGATGCCGACCACGTCACCCGCGGCGAGGCCCGATTGAATCGCCTTGAGCGCCTGCCCCATCGACTTGGGCTTCGGATCGAAGAGGATGAACCGCCACTGGTCTGAGAGCATCCGCAGGAATTTCCCCTGGATGTTTGGGCCGTAGACCACCATCCGGATCGACCGCAGGCTCGAGAGCACGACAATGAAACCGTCGAGCCACGAGAGGTGATTGGCGACGACGACGGCCGGCCCCGTGGCGGGCAGTCGGTCGGCATGGGCCACGCGAAAACGGTGGGTGGCGTTCACGATCGACGACACGAAGATCCGCAGCGATGCCCGCGGAGCACACCAGACGGCGACGGCGGCAGCCCCGAGCGAGAGCACGGCGAAGAGCGCGAAGATCGCCCGGGCCGAGAACAGCGGCGCGCCGCCGGGCCCCAGCGGCGAACGGAGGCAGCCGTAACCGAGCGACGCCAGAAACATCCCGCTGAACAGCAGCAGGTTCGTCACCGCGAGCACCCCGCCCAGACGGTCAGCGGGGCTCTTGGCCTGCATGTACGTCTCCAGCGGCACATCGAACATGCCGGCCCCGAAGCCGAGCATCACCAGCCAGACGAGCGGTAACCACGCAGGCATACCGCCGGCCTCCACAAACCGACCACCTGTGCAGGCCAGCATCAGGAAGGCGAACGCCATGATCAGGCCGCCGAGCGGGACGAATCCCAGATCGACCTGCGGGTCGGAACCCGCCGGCCGACTTGCCAACTTGCCAGTCACCACGCTGCCGAGCCCGATACCCGCCACGAGCGCAACCAGGAGCGGCACCACCTGGGACTGCGCGGCAGCCCCCGCTTCCATGGCGAACTGATCGACATTGGCCTGGGCCACGGCCCCGATCGCCCAGAAGAAGACGATCCCCGCGGCTGCGGCGGCGAGTTCGGGCTGCCGGACGAGCATGCCGAGATCGGTCCATGTGCGTGCCAGCGCGTTCCAGGCGGGGGGGGCGTGGGGCGCCGCAACTGGCAGCCGCGGGAGGAACACCGCGGCGACAAGGCCAGCAACGGCCGCGCCACAGAGCAGCATGCCCGCCGGGAGACCGCGGGCCCACGCCGAGGCTTCACGGACCAGAGGCGTGGCGTCGGCCACCCAGTTGCCGGCGGCCGTACCGGCAAGGATGGCCACGAGCGACACGAGCGCAAACAGACCGTTGGCGGCGGTGAGACGCGACGGCGGAACCAGTTCGGGGATCGCGCCGACGATCGACGGCGTCATCACGGCAGCCTGTGTACCGATTGCGATGACGGTGGCCAGCAGCAGCCACAGCCCCGTCGGCAGCCCCAGCCATTCCTGACCGTCCAACATGCCAAAGCTGACCACGGCCGTGGCCGCCACGGCGATGAACACTTCGACTGCCTTGCACCAGCGGATGACAGACGTCTTCGACCGCCGGTCCGCCAGCGATCCTGCCAGCCAGGAGAAGAGAACGTATGGCAGCGACAGCCCGACAAGCCCGATCGTCAGAACGAGGGAGACCTCTCCCCGGTCCACGAGCCGCTTGCCCAGGCCGATGGCCAGCCATTTCAGGGCATGGTCATTGACGAGCGTGAAAGCCCGCAGGGCGAGAAGTTGCCGAAAGCCGCCGGCGGTGGGGGACGTGGTCGATTCCAAAGTGTCGCCTCAATACTTGCGTCGGATGGCCGAGTTTGCCGGCAATTTGCAGTTGCCAGGGTAGTGAACGTATTCTCAATGGATCGGCCTCGCGGCAACAAGGCCGATCGCCCCCGGTTTGAACCGGGGTGTTTCCGGCCGCTCTTCCACGGAAGGAATGAAAAGGAAATCGTCATGCTGCTTCCCCTCACGATCACGTCGCGTCTGTCTTTCGCATCGTCGAACGGTCTGGCTTGGACCAGCCAGTCTTGGAACGGGTTGGCCCGGCAGGTCGTGATGGCCTCGGCGACTGTGGCGGCATACCTCGTCGCCTCCGCCTCGACCGCCCACGGGCAGGTCGTCATGTACGAGACCTTCCGGCCGGTCACCTCCTACTACTCTCCAGTTGCCGTAGGCTACGCTCCAGTTGCCGCAGGCTACGCCCCGATGGCGGCCGGCTATCCCGGCGGCTACATGGCCAACTACTCGCCAGCCGGCAACTATGCCGCCGTCACGGCGTTTTCCCCGCCCGTTGCCACCGGCTACGTCGCCAACTACCCGGTCGCCAGCTATCCAGTCACCCAGGTAGCCAATTACGCAGTCGAGACGGTGTCGTCGCCGGTGAACGTGACCAGCTACTACGCGCCGGCACCCGCCATGCCGGTCATGGCTGCCCCGGTCTATGCCGCCCCGGTGACGACCTACTACGCCCCTTCTGCAGTTGCCGTGCCGCTTTACCGGCGCGGGCTATTCGGTGGCCTAAGGCCCGCCCGCACCGCGATGTACATCCCTTACTGATCGCCGTGCGGATCGTGGTTTCTTGACCCTCCGCTCCGGCACCCTATAGTACGGGTCAGCACCGGCACCATCGACTTCTGCCGGCACGGACGACCCACGGACTCCTTTGCTCCGTGGAGCGATTGCATCGCTGGATGCGATGTCCGTCGCCTGTGGGAAGCCTCGGCACTCCCGTCAGGCAACACGAGTGGCATCGGGCTGGGACGATTTTGCCCAGGGCTCGTGAAAAGAGTAGGGATGACGCGAACGGTCAACATCATCGGTGCCGGTCCTGGCGGGCTTGCCGCCGCGATGCTGCTGGCCCGGTCGGGGCTCCGTGTGCGGGTTCTCGAACGGCTCGGCTTTCCGGGTGGCCGCACCAGCACGATCGCCACGCCCGAAG
>JBIIOL010000370.1:0-4156 GCA_044336965.1 Pirellulales bacterium
CGAGCAGGTGTTTTTCGACGCCCTTGAGAGAGTCGGTCACGCCATGCTTGTAGGGCGTGTAGGGTGACCGCGGTTCGGTGAACCGGAGATGGTTCTGAACGCACCGACCGTTGAGCCAGGCTGTTACACTGCCTGGCTTCACGATCGCGCCGGAGGCATCACGCCGCGGGGCGATGAAGCGGATGTCGTAGACCTGCCACTGGCCCGTGGGCAGGCTCGCGTTCACGATCGGCTTGCCGAAGCGGTAGAGGCTGCCCTCGTCCTGATCCGTTGGGGGCTGCACGCCAAATGAGTCGTAGATCTGCAGTTCGTAGTGTCCGTGCAGGTAGAGGCCGCTGTTGCCCTTTGCCTCGGGCGACGTCATGAACTCGGCATGGATGTCGGCATCGCGGAAGAGCATGGTGGAGACGATGTGATTGGCATGTTTCTCGGTCGTCTGCACCAGGAGCGTGCCATCATCAATCTTCCAATCGATCGGCCCGCCCGCCATGCTGACGAACGTCTTCAGGTCGGTGGTCGCATCGACACGTTCTGGCAGAAGCACGATCGCACCGGCCGGCGGCTTCACCGGCAGCGGCGCCTGCACGGGGTGGAACGCGGGATAGCCGTCGGCCTTCGATGGGGCCTGCTTGCGGAGCGTGCGGTCGGCGATGTCGGCGAACCGCTGCCAGTCGTATGCAAGCAGTTCGTGACGACCGGTGCGGACGTAGTAGCTGATCGATTCGCCAACCGGCTTGTCGACCGCGGGATAGTCCTTCGTGCCCAGGCCGGTGAGGCCGAAGAGCTTCCACACGGGCTCGGCCGCCACGGCCGAGAGGAATTCGCCACGGGGGTCGGCCCAGCGATCCTCCACGGCGCTGGCCACAACGAGCGGCCGGGGAGCCACCATCGCCAGCAGCGTGTGCTGGTCGCAGGGCAGTTCCGTTTCCCGGTCGGCGTAGGTCGCGAAGGCGGGGCAGAACCAGTGCGGAAACCGCGATGTGATCACGCCCACCGTCTCGCCGAAGTTGCGGCGGGAGAGGGCCGCGCCGCCGCAGCCCGATTCGTTCGAGACCACCATGGCAAACCGCTCGTCAGAGGCACCGGACCAGACCGCCGCCTTGCCCAGTCGCGAGTGGCCGACGACGATCACCTGGCTGGGATCAACTTCCGGCAGCGTGACCAGCCAGTCGAGAATGCGGGAGAGCTGCCAGGCCCAGGTGGCGATCGCGCCCGGCTCGTCCGGCGGCAGGCCGCCCTCGACCGGTCGGCCGAGTGATTTGAGCCCGCTTGCGGTGCGGCCGTCGGCCCGGTCGGGAAAGACGTCGCCACAGTAGGCGGTGGCCATGCCAAAGCCGCGTGCCAGCATCGCCTCGACGGGCCATCGATGGCCGCTCGTGCCGCGGGAGGCCTCGGTGGCGCGGTGATCGACGATCGCGGCTGCCTTGTCGTCGGGCATCCAGGCGGTCGAGAGGCGGATGGCAGGGTCGGCATGCTCGGTCTGATTGCCGCGGAAGTTGAGATTGAGGAAGACCGGCACGCGGTGGGGTGTGCTGGACGACGTGGCCTTGGGCATATCTTTGGGGAGATAGAGCAGAACCTCGGTGGTCGGTGCGTCAGCGGCATCGCCGAGCTTGAGCGTGGCCTGGAGCCGCACGGCTGCGATGTCGCCCGGCAGCGTGATGTCGGCTCGCTCCACTGTGCCCACAACCGTCACCGGCACCGCCGGCAGCCGCCGGCCGTAGACGAACTTTTCCAGCAGTTCGAGCTGGTGCGGCCGCGCCGTCTTCTTCCATGCCTCGGCCGAGGAGACCGGCTTGCCGTCCGGCCCGGCAAGCACGTCGGGCAGCGTGTAGGGCCTGACGGCGGCCTCGTCGTAGTTGGGCTCGGCGGCGGTGGATGCGTTGGCGAGAGGAAGCAGCAACGATGCCGCCACGCCGACGAATCCTGCCCCGATTACTGAACGGAAGTGCGTGTGCATGGTGGAGTGTCGTCGGAAGAGAGGTGATTCAGTTGGGAACTCGTTGGGCCGTCACCCGACCCGCTCGAGCTTCGTGACGCGACCCGTCGCCACCCACTCGGCCACGAAGATGTCGCCCGCGGGCGTGAAGCAGGCATCGTGCGGATGCACGAACTGACCATCGATCCACTTGTCGGGCTGGCCGCGAAGATTTTTGATTTCGTCGAGCCGCTCGACCGCGCGGCCCAGCCGTGCCACCACGTTGTTCTTCTCGTCGAGCAGCGTCACGCACGACTTCAGTTCGGGCACCACCATCAGGTTCTTCCACGTGTCGAGGTTGGCCGGGAGGCCGAATCCCTCGATCGTTTCGCGGTAGGTGCCGTCCATGCCGAGCACCTGCAGCGTGTGGTGGGCCCGGTCGCAGACGACGATCGTGGGCTCGCGGGCCGTGCCATCGGCGGCGGGCCGACGGTCGATCCAGATACCGTGGGGCGTGTTGAACGTGCCCTTGCCGTCCCCCGCGCCGCCGAACGAGCTCACCCACTTCGCATCCTTGTCGTAGCGGTGGATCTTGAAGGATCCGTAGCCGTCGGCGAGCAGGAAGCCGCCGTCATCCATGAAGGCGAAGTTCGTCGGCAGGAAGCCCTGCCGGTTCCAACTGGGCGCGGTGGAGGTGTCTTCGCCGGCGGCGTAGGCACCCGATTCCATCGGCGCCTTGCGATACCAGACGATCTCGCCGGTGGGCGTCATCTTCGCGAAGCTCTTCACCTGCTGGTAGCCGCAGACATAGAGAAACTCCTCGTTTCCCTCCTTGCGGACCTCGATGCCGTGGCCGCCCCCCTGGAACTCGCTGCCAAAGGCGCGGACGAATTTCCCTTCCGGGTCGAATACGAAAATTGCCGGATGGTCCTTCTGATCCTTCTTGCCCTCGTGGATCACGTAGAGATTGCCCGCGGCGTCGACGGCGACGTTGTGGGTGGTCTGCCAGGTGAACCGGTCGGGCAACTGCGGGAAGTTATGCCGCACGCGGTAGGTATGGGCTCCCTCTCCGAGGATCGTCTCGCCACCGACGCGGCGGGTTTTCGCCACAGCCGGTGTCGCGGCGGCCGCCGCTGCGAGGGCTGTCATACCGGCGAACGTGCGACGGGAGATACGGGCAGCGATGTGGTCGTGTGGCATGGCGGATTCCGGTATGGAAGAGTCAGGCTGAAGCGAGCGGGCGGGTCATCTCCACCGGCACGACCCACTGGTCATACTGTTCCGGCGTCACGTAGCCGAGCTTCACGGCGGCCTCCTTCAGGCTCGTCCCTTCGACGTGGGCCGTCTTGGCAATCTTCGCCGCCTTTTCGTAGCCAATGTGTGTGTTGAGCGCCGTCACCAGCATCAGCGATTCGTCGAGATGCTGCTTGATCCGGGCGAGGTTGGGCTCGATGCCGGTCGCGCAGTGGATTCGCATCGAATCGCATGCGTCGGCGATCAGGTCGGCCGATTCGAGCACGTTGTGGATCATCACCGGCTTGTAGACGTTGAGCTGGAAGTTGCCTTGCGAACCGGCGAACGCGACAGCGGCATCGTTGCCAAAGACCTGGGCACAGACCATCGTCATTGCCTCGCACTGCGTGGGGTTCACCTTGCCCGGCATGATCGAACTCCCCGGCTCGTTCTCCGGGATCGAGATCTCGCCAATGCCGCACCGCGGCCCCGAGGCCAGCCAGCGGATATCGTTGGCGATCTTCAAGAGGGCCATCGCCAAGCCCCGTTCCGCGGCGCTCACCTCGACCATGGCGTCGTGGGCTGCGAGGGCCGCGAACTTGTTGGAGGCTGATACGAACGGGTGACCGGTCTCCTTTGCGATGTGCTTCGCGGCCACGTCGCCGAACCGGGCGTGGGCATTCAAGCCTGTGCCCACGGCCGTGCCGCCGATCGCGAGTTCATAGAGCCCCGGCAGCGCCCGCTCGATTCCCTTGATCCGGTCGTCGAGCTGCGCCCGCCAGCTGGAGATCTCCTGGCCGAGCGTAATCGGTGTGGCGTCCTGAAGGTGCGTGCGGCCGATCTTGACGAGGTCGGCATGCTTCTTTTCGAGCGACAGAAAGACATCGCGGAGCTGCTGCACCGCCGGCAGCAGCCGGTCGTGGATCACCTGCACGGCGGCGATATGCATGGCGGTCGGGAAGGTGTCGTTCGACGACTGGCCGCGGTTGACGTCGTCGTTGGGAT
>JBIIOL010000371.1:0-4149 GCA_044336965.1 Pirellulales bacterium
GCGTTCTCCACGATCGTTTCCAGTCGGCTCCGTCCCGTGGCGACCATGTGTGTCCGTACCTGCTTGAGCAGGGCCCGCCCGTTGCCGCTGTCGTACGCGTTGCTCGTGTCGGTGCGGTTGTCGCCGTCGGCGCTGCCGTCGGCGGGTTCGTGCCGCGGTGCGATGAGTTGTCGCTCGGCGGGGGTGAGCACTCCCTGCAGTCTGACGACCAGCAGCGATCCGATCAGGTGCGCGTGGATGTCCCGCGGACCTCGGCCAAGAAACTCCTGCTGGAATTGCGAGATGCCGTCACACACGGCCGCTTCGATTTCGCCCTGGGATTTCACGCACGACCTCACAAAAAGCTGACTCCGGATGAAGGGATGAAGCCTGCGCAGTCCGTCGCCTCGAACGCGAGCCGCGGAATGCCACACGATGGGATCACCACGCGGGGTGAATCAAGTCGCAGCCATGCGACCTGCCCACGGATGAACGCCAGAAACTGCGGCATTCCGGCGGCCCCTCAGCGCCGCCGAACGACCTCGACCTCTCCATCGACGGTGGCCTGCCGCTGCTTGGCTGCGGCCAGGCCATTGCCATTGCCATTGCCTTGAGCTTGGCCTTGGGCTTCACCGTTGCAGATCCGATCCCAGACCTCGCGGCGGTGGATCGGCATCTTGGTATCAGCCTCGAAGCCGAGCCGAACGCGGCCCCCTTCGATTTCCAGGATCGTGATCTCGAGCACCACCTCGAGGTCCTCAGGCCGTCCGATCACCACGCTTTCGCGATTCTTTCTCGTGAGTACCAACATGGTTCACCTTCTTCATGGTTATGGATCCTTCCGGGCAGGTTCAGTTGCGGACGGCTCCATTGCCGCTCGCTCCATCAGAATGCACATGGTCGTTGACAGGTACGCCGAGGGCCGGGACTCCGTGTCCGAGCAGGAAGAGTTCCACGGCGGGGTTGGTCGTGAAGGTCTTCAGCACGCTGCCGGTCGTCGTGTCGACGTGCGCGATCGCTCCACGAAGTTCGACGCCGGTGTTCCGGCGGACATGCGTTCGCAGTGAATCGAGGGAGTTGTCGAACAGGTAGCGGTGAAAGTCCTTCACGCGGTTCGATCCGTCCTCGTCGACTGCCAGCCGCCGCTCCACCGGCGAAAAGGCCTCGTGGAGACTGACCACCATCCAGCAACCGTCCGCCACGACGGTAACACTGCGGGGCGTGCGTCCTAGGAGCAGGTGCTCGAAAGAACCGGTCGCCTGTGCAACCTGCCTGGCCACGCGTTCGTCAAACTGTTTTGTCATCGGTTGGCCTCTTGGTGTTTCCTGTTGAACCCGTGTCGGCGTGTTTGTTTTTGCCGGCGCGGGGGCCTTGAAAAACAAAAAAAGCCGGCGAGAGGGAGTGCCCGAAAGCGCTCTTTCTCGCCGGCTTACGCTGCGACGGACCACCCGGACCAAGGCCGGGATGCCCCTCGACTCGTCTTCCGATCAAATGTTGTTGTGCCGGATTTCCGCCGCGATCTGACGATCGCTCACGGCCCTCCGACAGCCGGATTATAGTGCGCCGAATAGGAAACGCAAGAAGTCTGCGCAGAATGGGAAGAGTGAGCTATTTTTGCGTTTTGTGCAGCCGCTGGTGTGGCGATCGGGGCCGGACGGAAACGCTGCTGCGGCTCGCCCGTTGGACATCTGTTTGGACATCTAGGGAAAATTTGTTTCCCTGCCATTCTGGGCTGCCCAGCCTCCCCAACCGGAAGCCGAGGAGCACGACTCATCGGCCCGTTCCGTTTCGGCCGAAACCACCTCCGGCACAGAATCCCCTCCAAGGTGGGGGTGGCGTGGTGTGGAGGCCGGTCGTTATGGAATCGCTCAAATCGCAGGGTGAGATCGAGGCGGCTGTCTGTGACGCCGTGACACGATTTCAGCAGGAATACATGGGCCGTGGCCCCCGGCACGTCCATGCCCACCTCGTTGAAAACAAGCTGTTCGTGCACCTCAATGGGGTGCTGACGGCCGCGGAGCAGCGACTGATGGAGTCGCACGGCAATGGGAACGGACGGGGAGCCGAACTGCTCAAGCAACTCCGCAACCATCTCGTGCTCGCCGGCAAGACCATGCTCGACACACTCGTTCGCAACGCCACCGGTGCACTGCCGGTGAGCGTGCACCACGACATCTGCCCGACCACGGGAGAGGAAGTGCTCTTGTTCACGCTGGCGGCGGCGCCCCAGTGCCGCTGCCGCGGCGGGCCGAGCGAACGCCGGCGGCGGTAATTGGCTCTTCTCCGCAAGTCCCAGTCGGTGGCCGAGGGCGTTCGGCGCGTCGAGCCGTCGGCGGTGGATGGAGGGTGTCTTCGGGCTCCCACCTCCACCGTCGACGGCCGCGATGCAGCGGCTTTCAGCATTGCAAGGCCTGAAAATCGACCGCTGTCCGTTCCATCGGCGGCTTCGGGGTACGCTGGCAGGACCGCCGCATTGGTTTTCGCGGCGTCCCGCCCGTCGATTGCCAGCATGACACAGCATCGTGAGCAGCCCGACTCCATCCAGTCCGCCCCTCGCCTTGCGGGAAACGAGCAGCGGACGGAATCGATCAGGGTTGCCATCGAGTCTGCGGCCAGGTTTCTGCCAACGCAGGGCCCGATCGGTGTGTTCATCGCCCAAAATGCCCTGCAGGCCTTCGAGTGTGAACCGTTCGAGGATGCCGTCGTGCATGCGGCCCGGCTCTACGGCACGCAGCCCTACCTGCCGGAGGCCCGCTACCGTGAGGAACTCGCGCTCGGTCGGATTCGTGCGGCCGATCTTGAGGCCGTGCTCGACGGTGACATGAGCGGTGGAAGAGAATGGCTCGCCAACGGGAAACTGTCTCTGCGGGACCTGCGTCTCGCGCTGCTGCTCCATCCGGTGCGTCAGGAGGACGATGCCGCGGTGCGCTGGACGCTCACGGAGCAGGATGTCGTCGAGCGACTCCGGGATGACTTGAGCCCGGAGGCCCGCTGGCGTCTTCTCAGCGATGGCACCGAAGACGGCACCGAAGACCAGAACTCGCCGCTCTCCGACAGCGACGACGAGGCGGCGCGGAGGACGACGTTTGCCCAGATTTCCGAGGACGGTCAGCCCAACGACGAGCAACGCGTCTCGAGCGAACTCTGGCATGCCTGCGTCGAGGCGGTCGCCCTCACGCGCGCCTCGATCACGCACACCCGGCCGCCGGTGCGGCACCGTGATCTCATCCTGGCGGTTGATCCCGCGCTCGACACCGACAACCTCGTGCACCCGCTGTTGATCCGATTCTGTGCGTCCTTCTTGGACCAGGGGGTCGCTGCGTGGCCTATGCCGGGCCGCGACCGAGGGCTTCTCGAGGCCGTGGCCCGCATCTATTCCGGTCGCTTCGGGCCGACGGATCCCTGGAGCGCCGGCCTGCCTGCGGCGCTCCGAGGCGTGCGCGGAGCCCACGCGGTCGACGTGATCGCCGCCGAACTCGACCGGCTCGGCGTGCCGGAGTCCGAATGGAACGAGTACCTGACCCGCACGGCACTGGCGCTGCGCGGCTGGGCCGGGATGATCCGGCACCTCGAAGAGCGGCCAGACCGTGCGCCTGTCGAACCGGTGCCCGCCAGGCTCGTCGATTTCGTCGCGCTGCGGCTCGTCTGCGATCGGGTGGCCGTGCAGTGGGCGTCCCGGCAGCTTGGATTCAGGAACAACGGCGTGAACGGCGGATCACCGCTGCCGCCGGACGGCCAGTTGCACGGTCTCTGGACCGAACTCCGCGACCGTTATCCCCCCCGGCGCGGCCCGGGCAGCCTGGCGCGGGCTTTTCTGCTGCATCAAGTGTCGCAGCTGCTGGGGCTCACGGCCCGCGATATCCGCGCGCTCGACGAGAACGAGCTGCTCCGGCTGGAGCATGCCATCTCCGCCTTCGACGGCTTCACGCGGCGGCGTCTCTTCCATCTCGCCTATGAACGCCGCCACCAGATCCAGACGCTCGATGCCCTGGCATCGCACGTCCGCTTCGCCACACCGCCGTCGACAACCAGGCCGCTGTTCCAGGTGGTGCTCTGCATGGATGAACGGTGCGAGTCGTTCCGTCGGCACTTCGAGGAGCTCGGGCCGGGCTTCGAAACCTTCGGCACCGCCGGCTTCTTCGGCGTGCCCATGTATTACCGGGGCATCGA
>JBIIOL010000372.1:0-4132 GCA_044336965.1 Pirellulales bacterium
GCGGCGTCGGCCGCGGAGAGCGTTTTCGTGATCACGAAGTCGGTGGCCGCGAAGCCCACGAGCACGAGCACCACGATCTTGTTCCACCAGCCGTGGAACAGCCGCTCGATCATGCCGATCGAGCCGACCCCGTCGGGCGTCTCCCCCGCCACGTGGCGGTAGACAGGGAGCGCGCCCAAAAGCGTCACGAGCACGAGGATCAGCGTGGCGATGGGCGCGAGGGTGCCTGCTCCCTCGAAGGCGATCGATGGCTGGTAGCCCAAGGTGCTGAAATAGTCGACGCCGCACAGGCACATGATCAGCCACCAGGCATAGTGGTGGTCGTGATGATGATGCTGGTCGGCGGCTGACTGGCTCATTCGCGTCGGGCTCCAACGAGCGTGCCGACGCGTTCACCCGAGACGGCCCGCTCGATGTTGCCTTCCCGCCGGTAATTGAAGACGAGGATCGGCATGGCATGTTCCATGCACTGCGAGATCGCGGTGGCGTCCATCACCCGGAGGTTCTGTTCGAGCACCTGCTGGTAGGTGAGGTCGCGATAGAGCATGGCATGCGGATTCTTCTCCGGGTCGTCGGAGTAGACCCCGTCGACGCGGGTGGCCTTCATGAGGATGTCGGCCTCGAGTTCGAGCGCCCGCTGCGCGGCGGCCGTGTCGGTGGTCACGAACGGGCTGCCCGTGCCGGCCGCCAGAATCACGATTCTGCCCTTTTCCAGGTGCCGCTTGGCACGGCGGCGGATGTAGGGCTCGGCCAAGCCCTCCATGCGAATGGCGGTCATCAGCCGGGTCTGCACTCCCAGGCTCTCGATGGCATCCTGCAGCGCCAGGCCATTAATGACGGTGGCGAGCATCCCCATCGAGTGCCCCGTGGCCTCCTGAATGCCCGTGTTGCCAGCGCTGAAGGAAGCCCCGCGGAGGATGTTGCCGCCACCGATCACGACGGCCAGTTGCGTGCCGCGGGCCGCAGCCTGCACGGTCTGCCGGGCGATGTGGAGCACCTCCTCCATCGAGATGCCGCGCTCGCCCTGACGGGCAAAGCTCTCGCCCGAGAGTTTCAGGAGCACGCGACGGTAGAGGCCGGCGTCCATGGTGGTGGTGGGAACGGACCGGGGTGTGGGTGCTGGTTTCAGCCGCCGATCCGCCAGTTTTCCAGTCGCTTGACCTGCAGCCCGGCCGAGTTGGCGAGCTGGCCAACCGTCTGCTTGTCGTCCTTCACGAAGGGCTGCTCGAGGAGCACGCACTGGCTGAAGAAGTTGCGGAGCCGGCCTTCGATCATCTTGGCGATGATGTTCTCGGGCTTGCCCTCCTTGCGGGCCGCATCGCTGAGGATTTCCCGCTCCTTGGCGACGACCTCGGGGTCGAGATCCTCCTTGGAGAGAGCCTGCGGGGCCATCGCGACGGCGTGCATCGCCACGTCTTTGGCCACCTCGGCAGCCGTCGCGCCGGTGGTGTTGCCGGACACCTCCACGAGCGCCGCCTTCGAGCCGTCGTGATGGGCGTAGCCGCCACAGGGAGCGTCGACCCGGCAGATCCGCGAGAGTTCGAACACCTCACGCATGCGATTGAAGAGGTCGTCCTTCAGTTCGCCCAGCGTGCGGTCGGGATGGGCCAGGCTTTTCTGTGCGAGCAGGTCGGCGGGCGTCTTGGCACCCGGGCCGAGCGCGAGCGTTTTGGCGATATCGTTGACAAAGTCCTTGAAGTCGGGGCTGCCGGCCACCGGGGCGCTCTCGCACTTCATTTCAATCATCGCGCCGACCCCCTTGGCCAGGTCGGTATAGACGGCCAGCCGTCCGGTGGAAGTCTCGCGATCAGCCCGCATGGCCTGCGTCTTCACGCCCTGCTTCCGCAGCCACTCGACGGCCTCGTCGGTGTTGCCGCCGCATGCCTGCAGGGCCTTCTTGCACTCCATCATCGGCAGGCCCGTCTTGTCGCGGAGGGCCATCACGGCCGCTGCGGTGATCTCAGCCAAGGTCTATCTCCTTTATGAACTGCGGTTGTCTGAAAGCTTTTCGAGTGAGTGCCTTGCGTTGACGGCAACGAGGCAGACCGAGCAGGAACGGCACTGCGAGCAATCGACCGAACCTGCACCAAAACCACCGCCCGCGACATCCGTGCCATGATCCGTGCCATGTCCGCGCGGATCAGATCAGGTCTTCGGGGGCCTCGGCGCGGCCCGCTTCACGTTGGCCCTGGCCTTGGGAGCCGGCTTGGAGCCCTTGCCTTCCTCGCCAGCCTGGCCACCCGCCTCGGCACCCTCGGCCCGAGCCTGCGAATCCGCGGCCGTCTGTGACTTGCCTTCGAGAATCGCGTCGGCCAACCGGGCGGCGACCAGTTCGATCGAACGGATCGAGTCGTCGTTGCCAGGGATCGGCAGGTCGATCACGTCGGGATCGCAGTCCGTGTCGATCAGGGCCACGGTCGTGATGCCCATCTTCCGCGCCTCGTTGACGGCGTTCTTCTCCTTCTTTGGATCGAACACCACGAGGCACTCCGGCAGCCGGGACAGGGTGCGGATGCCGCCGAGGTTTCGGAGCATCTTGCGGTGCTCGCGACGGAGCGAGGACTGCATCTTCTTGGAGTAACCGCCGAATGCCTCCGAGGGGATCAGGGCATCAAGTTCCTCGAGACGCGTCAGCCGATTCCGGATGGTGCGGAAGTTGGTGAGCGTGCCGCCGAGCCAGCGGTCGCTGACATACGGCATGCCGCACCGCGCGGCCTCGCGGGCCACGGCTTCGGCTCCCTGCCGCTTGGTGCCCACGAACAGCACGAGCACTCCGGAAGAGGCCACTTGCTTGAGGTACTTCCGCGCCCGCAGCAGACCGCGGATCGTCTCGCGGACATCGATGATGTGAATAAGGTTGCGGCGGCCGTGGATGTAGGGCCGCATCTTGGGATTCCAGCGGCTGGCACGATGGCCGAAGTGAACACCCGCTTCAATCAACTCTTGCGCCAAAACGTTCGACACGCTCACGTACTCTCAACTAAGGGGAATAGGGCAGGGGGAAGGGTAAGTCGCACTTGGCAGGGCAGAGACCCCGCGTATTCGAGCACCGCAAACTATCGGCTTTTCTGGGCCCGTGTCAACGCACACGCGGCATCCCCGGGCGCCGCCGCAAACCTGGGGCCGCCTGCCGGCCCCGGTCCGCAGCCATGGCTTGAATCCGTCCATCCGCCCACACTAAACTCCGGATCGCTGGATTTTCCGTGTTTCCAGCCCACTTCGACCCATTCCCTCCCCTCACAGAACCCGGCAGTCCCTGCCGGAAACACCCATGCGACACGTCCTCTCGGCCACGGTCCAGAACGTCCCTGGGGTGCTGGCGCACGTGTCGGGCATGCTCGCCTCCCGCGGTTACAACATCGACAGCCTGGCCGTCGGCGAGACCGAGGATCGGGGATTTTCCCGGATGACCTTCGTGCTGCGTGGCGATGACCGGGTGCTCGACCAGGTCCGCCGCCAGCTGGAAAAGATCGTCACGGTGGTCCGCGTCGACGACATCAGCTCCCGCAACTACGTCGAACGTGACCTCATGCTGCTGAAGGTGGCCGCTCCGGTCGGCCCGGCCCGGTCGCAGGTAAAGGAACTTGCCGAGATCTTCCGCGGCCGAATCGTGGATGTGGCGGCCGATAGCGTGATCGTCGAGATCTCAGGCACCGAAAAGAAGATCGAGGGCTTCATCGAATTGATGCGGCCGCTGGGAATCCTGGAGCTCGTCCGCACGGGTCGGATCGCGATGGTGCGGGGAAGCCCCCCGACCCGCGAGCTCACCGAGGCCGCCGACGGCGCCCGCCCGGCCGACGCGAGCCCCGAACGCGATTCCCTGGCTTAAAGACACATTTTGGCGTCCCGGCGGCGCCAGACAACCGACTTTGTTTCATCATCTCAACCTGGAGTGAACTGTGGCTGCAACGATTTATTACGACGCCGATGCTGACCTGAAGGCCCTCGCCGGCAAGACAATCGCCATCATCGGCTATGGCAGCCAGGGCCATGCCCAGGCCCAGAACCTCAAGGACAGCGGTCTCAAGGTCGTGGTGGCCCAGCGTCCGGGCGGCCCCAACTACGAGCTCGCCAAGAGCCACGGCTTCGAGCCGATGAGCGTGGAAGATGCCGTCAAGCAGGCCGACGTGGT
>JBIIOL010000373.1:0-4129 GCA_044336965.1 Pirellulales bacterium
TCCGCTCCTACTACCAGTGCAACCTCGATCTGGCCAGTCCCGCTCCGCCCTTCGACATGGCCATGCCGGAGGCCCCGATCTATTCCCGTGGCAGGTTCCTGCCGCCGTCGCGGATCGACGGCGCCACCATTCGGCACAGCCTGCTTTCCGACGGCTGCCTCGTCGAGGAGGGGGCCGTGATCGAGAACAGCGTGATCGGCGTGCGGTGCCGGATCGGCCGCGACGTGGTGATCCGCAATTCCGTGATCCTCGGCAACGACTTCTTCGAGACGGCGGACGACGTCGCCGCAAACACGGCCAAGGGACTGCCGCGGATGGGCATCGCCGCGGGCACCGTGATCGAGGGCGCGATCGTCGACAAGAACGTGCGAATTGGCCGCGGGGCCAGGATCGTCAACGATCATGGCTGCGAGACATCGGCCGACAGCGACCGCTTCACGGTCCGCGACGGCATCGCCGTGGTGCCCAAGGACGCGGTCGTTCCGGACGGCTGGCGTCCCTGACACGACGTCCGCGAGCCAGTTGATGTGCGGCCGATCAGCGGCTGCGGGCCCGCCAGCCGGGAGTCTCGCCGGTCTGGATAGGCGGCGTGACAGGAGCCGCCGGAAACTGCGGCACCGCCTGTGGTTCTTTGAAGAGAGCACCATCTTCGGTCTTCGCTTCTTCTTCCACAGTCTGCGGCATCTCCGTCTGCGCGGCGGCGACCGGCACAGGCTCGAGTGCTTCTGCCGTGGAGCCAGCCATCTCAGGAACCACTTCGGGCTGGCCGTCTGTCCCGATCTCTTCCTCCGATTCCCCGACCACGGCGACCGTCTGCTGCAATGTCTCCGCGCCGGTCTCATCGGCAAGCGTGGGCGTGGGCTCGTTGTCTTGCGGCCCTCCGGCCTGGACACGGCCGTTCTTCACGATCAGCGGCCACGGCTTGGACGCTGCACCCAGCGGCAGGATGCCGTTGCTGCGGGCCCGGAACTCGTTCTGTGGCGACGATCCGTTCGGCACCGGTCCGGAGTAGTCGAATGGATCAGGGCACATGGTGCAGCCAATCGACGACAGCCCCAAGGTGGCCAACGTGACCAGCGTCCATGCCCGCGGAAGCGGGCCCCGTATCACTCGTGCCTCAACCATGCGGGCCCCTTCCAGAAGGTGGGATTCGTCTCCCACCGGGCGTCGCAGGCCTCCCCAAAGGCCGGCGATCACCCCGTCGACCGGGCGTCACGTCCCGGATCTCATCAGCGGCTGTTCCCCATCCCCAATACCCAACTGTGGTTTCGGCCAATCGGCGGTCGCATCTCCAGAAAAACCGTTTCAACCGTCAAAATAAGCCCCAGCGAGCGAATGGGAGAAACGAAATCTCCCGATGCTGAGGCGCCGGCGGCGATCCACCGCCGTTTGGGGAGCCGGGATCGGCGGAAGCTCGAGGAGCTTTTGGATTTTTCGCCCTGTCAGGGAAAGCACAGCCACGACTCCAGATGCTGAGGAGCCGGTCGGAGGCACGCGCAGGAGCTGGTGAATTCTGCGACTCACGAACGAGTCACAATTTCTCCAAGAGCATCCTGTAGCAGAATCCGCCAGCGACGAGCATGCCGCAGCCAGCGAACCAATGTGGCCCGCTCCACCTTCACCATGTGGCCCGCTACAGCTGCACGCCCATCTTCGCCATCAGGAGCTTCATGTCGTCCCACACGTCCCGCTTCGCGGGCGGGTTCCGCAGCAGATACGAAGGGTGGTACGTGCAGATAACCTGGGACGTCCGCCAGGTAAACCATCGCTTCCGCAAATTCCCGATCGTCTCGTCGGTCTGAAGAAGGGCCTGCGCGGCCGTGGTGCCGAGGCAGCAGATGAACTCCGGGGCGATAATCTCCAACTGCTTTTCGAAGTAGCCCCGGCAGTTGGCCGTCTCGTCTGGCTGTGGCCGCCGGTTGTCAGGCGGCCGGCACTTGAGCACGTTGAGGATGTAGACCTCGTCTCGCGAGAGAGTGCAGGCCTCGATGATCTTCGTGAGCAGCTGCCCAGCCCGGCCCACGAAAGGCTCGCCCGACGCATCCTCATCGGCGCCGGGGGCCTCGCCCAGGAAGCAAAGCCTCGCCGTGGCCGACCCCACGCCAAACACCGTGTGGGTGCGTGCCTTGGCCAGCGGTTTGCACAGCCGACAGGCGGCCACCTCATCGCGGAGAACGTCCAATGACCGGATCCGTCCCACCGCACCGGCGGCCGGGGGCTGTGCGGCCGCGGCAGCAGGAGCGAGAGTCCGCTCCGCACTGCGACTGCCGATCGCGGGCCGGGGCTTCGGTCCACGCCGCTTGGGCAGCGAGGTCACGCCCGCCGAGGCCAGGCTCTCCAGCCGCTGCTTCAGGGCGCGTCCGCGACGGCCGCCAGTCGCGTCCGACTTGCCCGCGTTTCCATCCATCGATCGCGTCCGTGCTGTGGGTGGTGATGCTCAGAGCGCGCGACGGTGTCGTTTCGGTCCCCGGCCCTTGCCGAGCAGCGCCGCCGCAGAGGGCTTCTTCGGTTCGGCGGGAGGTGCCGGTTCCGCGGCAGCGTCGTCGGCCGCCCGTGCCGCGAGGCCACTCTCGCCAACTCCCACACGCGGCAGCTCAGTCTTGGGACGGCGGTCGAACGCCTCGAAGCCCGGAATCTCATCCCGCTTGAGCAGCCGTTCGATTCGCATTTCGATCCGCGTGAGCTGCGGCCCCTCCTCGGGGCTGACGAACGTGTAGGCGACGCCCTCGCGGCCCATGCGGCCGGTCCGGCCAACACGGTGCACGTAGTCGTCACAGAACTCGGGAATGTCGTAATTGATGATGTGCGACACTCCCGAGACATCGATGCCACGGCCCACCACGTCGGTGGCCACGAGAATACGGGTCGTGCCTTCGCGAAACTGCTTCATCGCCCGGTCGCGGGCACCCTGCGGAAGGTCGCCGTGGATGCAGGCGACCTCATCCGGATGGCCGCTCTGACCGACGGCGCGGCTGCGACGACGCGACAGACGCTCGAAGATCTTGTCGGTGCCCCGCTTGGTGCGACAGAACACGATCACCTGCCTGGGGTTTTCCCGTTCCAACAGTTTCTCGAGGAGATCGAACTTGCGGGTGGGATCGACGGTGAAATAGGCCTGCTCGATCGTCTCGACGGCGAGTTCGTTGACCGAAAAGTCGAGGATCTCGGGATCCCGCATGTAACGGGTCGCGAGTTTGGCCACTGGCGGAGGCACCGTGGCGGAGAGCAGCAGCGTCTGGCGGCTCTCGGGGCATCGACGCAGGATCTTCTCGATGTCGGGCCGGAAGCCGATGTCGAGCATCCGGTCGGCCTCGTCGAGCGTCACGATTTCAAGCGCCGACAGGGTGAGCGTGCCCCGGCTCATGTGATCGAGCACGCGGCCCGGCGTGCCGACGACCACTGCCGGATGTTTCGCCAGTTTGTCGATCTGCCCCTTGATCGGTTTGCCGCCGTAGACGGCCACGCAGTGGATCCGCGAGCCGTGCGCCAATTTCTCGAACTCATCGCGCACCTGCACGGCGAGTTCTCTGGTCGGCACGAGCACGAGTGCACGTGCGCCACCTCCGCGCCCGGGGTGCAGCATGCGCTCCAGAATCGGCAGCACGAACGATGCCGTTTTGCCGGTGCCCGTGCGGGCCTGCCCGAGTACGTCGATGCCAGTCAGGGCCTTGGGAATCAGGCCGGCCTGAACCGGCGTCGGCGTCGTGTAGCCAGCCCTCTCCACCGCGTCCATCGTGGCGGGAGACAACCCCATTGTGCGAAAACTGCCGGCGGCATTGCCGACGTCCTGACGCGCTACATCCTTCGCTTCGCCGAAATGCTCCGCGTGCGGACCACCACCCTCATTCACAGACACTCGTAATCCTCTTCTGAAAGACTCACAGGCCGCGCACAAGTCCCCGACACGAAGCAGCAAACGACCGGATTTTATTGCTGAAAACTACCACGACGCCCCCGCCACGGCAAACGCGGCTGCGAAATCGAGGGCGACGAACGTACAGTCATCTCGGTCGAGGAGGCGGGATCGGCGGCGCGAGGGCTACCGGTCGAAGATCTTCCGGATAGCCCAGACGGTGGCCGCACGGCCGGCGCGGGCGATCGATCGCGTCAGTGGGATGCTCTTGGGGCA
>JBIIOL010000374.1:0-4110 GCA_044336965.1 Pirellulales bacterium
GGTGGAAGAGCACGAACGGCCGATACTGCTCATGCGAGAGCGTCCACTCCTCGTCCGGAGAATGCTCCCGCACGAAGTCCATGAAGGCCAGGCTGTGATCGGCGTCCTTGGCGGCCCGGCGGTATTCCCGCAGCGACAGCCAGCAGAGCCGACGGTGGTAATACTGCACAAACTCCCTGTCGGCCTCGGCACACTGCTCCTTCGACAGCCGGAACGAACCGCCCTCGCGGATCACTTCGCTGACGAGATAGTCGTAGTAGGTCTCGGCGCCGTGCGGCCGCAGGCCATCCGGTCGCAGGTCGGTCTCCATCTGCAGCAGGCCCATGTCCACCCGCATCTGCAGCACCTCCCGGCCGTTCCGTGCCTTGAGCAGACGAGCGTTAACCTCGCCGGGCTCGAAATCCCAGTTCTTGAGGAGGGTATCGATGTCGCGGGCCGCTGCCATGGGGTCGCACTCCTTCCCGGTCAATCCAAACCACTGCGTCATTGCCACTCGGAGCGATTATACCAGCGTCGAGGCATGAAGGGTTCTGGGAGGAAAAGCACTGTTGGGAATCTGCCGTCCGGCAGATTCAGTCCTCGGTCCGGCCGCGGAGCCGCTTGGTCTCGGACCGACGGCGCTTGGTGTCGAGCCGCTTGGCTTTCGCGGCCCGGGGTGTGGTCGAGCCGCGACGGGTCTTTGGCACGATCAATGCCCGCTCCAGAAGATCGGCGAGTTTTTCCAGGCAGTCGGCGACGTTTCGCGACTGGTCGCGGTGACGCTGGCTGGAAATCACGAGCGTCCCGTCGCCGGTGAGGCGGGCCCGCTCCCGCTGCAGGAACCGACGCCGCACGTCTTCGGGGAGATGCGGCGAATGGACGGCGTCGAACCGGAGCACGGCCTTGCTGCTGGTGCGGTTAACGTGTTGCCCGCCCGGGCCGCTGCTTCGCGCAAACTGCCATTCCAGCGCCTCCGCCGGTATTAGCAGTGAACCGACACGGATTTCCTTTTCCCTGGCCATCATGCGGTCGCGCGGAGAATGATACGATCTGCGATGTTTTACACTGGGACTCCTCCGATGCGGAAACTGCTGCTCGATCGCCTGTCGCTCTTCGCACTCGCAGGCGTGGCCCTGGCTGCGGCCCCAGGCGCCGCCGGAGAGCCGGCATCGCCACCGATGCCTCGTCCTGCGCCGGTGGCCGATCTCTGGACCCGTCCGGGCGAGGATTGGGGGACGTTCCTCGGTCCCACGGCCAACGGACGCAGCAGCCTGAAAGGCATGTTGGTCCCTTGGCCTGCCGATGGCCCCAGAATCGTCTGGCACGGCGAACTTGGAGAGGGCTACTGCGGTCCTGCGGTGGCCCAGGGGCGGTGCGTGATCTGCGACCGAGTCGGCAAGGAAGTCAGGATCCGCTGTCTCGAGGCCGAAACGGGACGGGAGCTCTGGCAGCACCGCTACGCCACCGACTATGTCGACACGTTCGGCTACGACGGCGGCCCCCGGGCGGCAGCGGTGATCGCCGGGGATGACGTGGTCACGTTCGGACCCGAGGGACGTCTCGAATGCCGCAGTCTGGCCGACGGCGCAAGCCGCTGGCACGTCGACACATCCGCGGCGTATCACGTGGTGCGAAACTTTTTCGGCGTCAGCACCGCGCCGCTGGTGGTCGATGTCGGGGAGCAGCAGCTGGTGATCGTGCAGGTCGGCGGCAGCCCCCCTGGCTCCGCGCCCCCATCACCGGAACGGCTCGACCTCGTGAAGGGCCTCGACAGTGGTCTGGTTGCCTTCGATCTGGCTACGGGCGGGGAACGCTGGCGTTCGAGCGACCAGTTGGCAAGCTACAGCACGCCCGTGCTGGCAACCATCGACGGTCGGGACCGCCTTCTGGCCTGGATGCGTGACCGGCTGCTGGTGGTCGATCCTGCAACGGGAAACGTTCAGGCCGATGTTCGCTGGCGGGCCGACGAACTGTTCAGTGTCGTCGCCGCCAGCCCAGTCGTGGCCGGCAACGAGGTGTTGCTGTCGGAGACCTACGGGCCGGGGAGCGTGCTCTTGAAGGTCACTCCGGCGGGTCTGCAGCCAGTTCGCAAAGACCCCGCCGGCAGCCGACCGAATCGCAGCCTGAAGTCCCACTGGGCCACGCCGGTGCTTCACGATGGCCATCTCTACGGCTCGAGCGGCCGCAACGCCGGCGATGCTCTGCTCGTCTGCGCCGACTGGAAGACCGGCGCCATCCGTTGGAGCGAGGCCGGTCTCGGCAGGTCGAGCGTGGTGTGGGCCGACGACCACCTGATCGTGCTCGGAGAATTTGGTGATCTCGTGCTCGTGAAGGCCACCCCCGAACGCTACGAGGAGGTTTCGCGGGCCCGGCTCGTTGCGGCTCCGACAGACACGCAGAATGCCACCACCGATCGCGCCATGCAGGGCAGGGGAGCCGAACTGCTCGTGGCTCCGTGCTGGGCCGCACCGGTGATTGCCCATGGCTATCTCTACGTGCGCGGCGCGGGACGGCTCGTCTGTCTCGACCTGATGGGCGCTCGGCCCCAGGGCAACTGATCGCTGTTCAGGAATGGGCACGACTGCGGGCTGCAACGTTGTCAAGACTGAAACGCAACCCATGCCAGCACCCGTTCGGCCGTGTGATGCAGAGGCTTCCCGCGGCGGGAAACGGCGTGTGTGATCCTCGGCTGGACAGTCTGCGCGCGACCGCCACATACTTTCGCCCTTTCAGGTCCGGGCGGATGCCGTGCAGGAGAAGACGCGAGCATGTTTCATGTGGCCATCAGTCAGCTGACGACGTCGCGCTGGGAACTTCCCGAGGAGATCGCCCGTCTTGCTGATCATGGATTTGATCGTCTCTCTCTGTGGCGGGCGAAACTGTCGGACCACGGGTCCGCTGCCGCGGCGTCCCTCCTGACCAGCGCAGGCATGCGGGTGTCGAGCCTGCAGTGGGCCGGCGGCTTCACCGGCAGCGACGGCCGCACGTTCGCGGAGAGCGTCGAAGACGCCGCCGAAGCGATCGAAACCGCCGCCGCGGTCGGAGCCCCCGTGCTGGTGGTCCACAGCGGCTGCCGCGGTGGACACACCCGGGCTCATGCCCGCCGCCTGCTCGTCCAGGCCCTCGAAATGCTCGCCCCGATCGCGGGAGCCGCCGGGGTCACGCTGGCCGTGAAACCGATGCACGCAACCGCGGCTTCTGGCTGCAGCTTCCTGACCCACCTCGTCGATGCCCTGGAACTTGTCGAGGATGCCGCCGATCCGGCCGTCCGCATGGCCTTTGATCTCTGGCAGTTTGCGGATGATCCTGGGCTTGTGCGACTGCTCCCGCGGCTGGCGGCGGCGACGGTGGTCGTTCAGGTCGCCGATCGAAATGGCCCACCCACTTCCGAATTGGAGCGTCTGCCGGCGGGGCACGGCTCGCTGCCACTCGAATCGCTGGCGCTGGCGTTCATCGACCACGGCTACGGAGGCGACTTTGAATTCGATCCTGTCGGTGACACCGTGGCCTCACTGGGATACGAGCGGGTGCTGGCAGAGACCCGCCGCGTCACCGATGCCTGGGCCGCGGCCGTGGAAGAGCGGCTGATGTGGAGCCGCGCAACGGCTGCCGTGTGGCAGACCGCTGGGCTCAGGCTGGCGGCTGCCAGAGGCGGCCTCAGTCAGCGGCTTTGGCCGGCAGCTTGGATGACTGGCTGGATCACAGGTTGGAGCATCAGTCAGTTCCGCTCGACGGGATCCCGCAGATCCCAGGCCTCGAGCCAGACCGTCTCCCGCGGCTGAAGCTGGAAATCCCGCCGGAGCTTCTGGTCGAAATCGTCCATGTGGGCAGCACCGTAGAAGATGGCGATCTTCCGGCGTCCCTTGCCGATCTGCTCCTTCAACACGTCGAGCGCGGCCGCATTGCGATCGGTGATCAGCGACGACCCCTCCTCGCCGCCGAAGGCCGCCGTGAGCACCTCCATGTCGGTGAACTGTTCCGCCATCAGCCGGCGGAGTTTCAGTTCGCGATTCTGGCCGAAGAGGATGCCGAAGATGTCGCTGAAGCCGACGTCGCCCGCCGGCTGTTTGCCTGCGCGATCGGCGCGGGCCATGCTCTCCCGCATCACCCGGGAAAACATCGACCACCACG
>JBIIOL010000375.1:0-4086 GCA_044336965.1 Pirellulales bacterium
GAAGTCGTCGCCCAGAGCCGACAGATCCCACTCCGCGATCTGGGGCGTGCCCGGCGTCGCAAGATCGAAGAATCGCAGCCGCTTCGGCTCCCGGCTGACCACCAGCAGGTGGCCGCCGACCTGGACCGCATCGACGGGCATGCCGGGAGCGGGCAGCGCCGCAGAGAGCATGTTGCGTTCCTTGTCGATCAGCAGGACCTGATCGGCCCAGGTCTCGACCGCGGCGATCCAGGGAAACCCCCGCAGGTCGATCATCGTCGAGAGCTTGTTGCGGGTTTGCGTGAACGTGCGCTCGATCCGCTGGCTGGCCAGATCGATCTTAACGATGTTCTCGACGCCCGGGCTGATCCGGTTGCGTTCGAGGACGTAGATGAATTTCTCGAATGGCAGGATGGTGCCTGGGAGATGAATGTCGGGGGCCAAGGGCCGGGCACCCCAGCGGGTCCATTGGAACACCTTGCGGGATCCGATTTCGTTGAAATACATGCGACCCGCGCGGCCACCAAACTGCTCGATCTGGACCGCCATTGGCAGGGCCCTGGTCTTCACTCGCAGCCGTCCGTGGCGAAAGTGCGCGATGGAATAGTAGGTGAGCCAGCCGCGGTGATCGGTGAAGTGCTTGCCCACGACGAGGATGGTGTGGGGCCCAAAGGGGTAGAGGAACTCCAGCGTGTGCGGCACGCGGGCCGATGCCAGCACCTGCACGCCGTCAGCGGTATGGACGTCGAGCCGGTAGGAGGCCACGCCGCCGGTGCTGTGCCCCTCCCAGAGGTGGCCGTCGTGAAACACCTGCCCACGATAGACCTCGCCTCTGTCGAGCATGGCGACCGTGCGGATGGCGATGTCGGTGCTGGCTTGCACGGCAGTCTCCTCACGGTCCAGCAACGCTTACGAACTGCATGACAGCATCGAGCAGCCGGCGCGGTGGCGGGCCCATTCGGGCCGCTTGGCCGCGAAGGACTCCCTGCCGGGCTGCTCGGTGTAGGGGTGCCTCGAGACCTCGAGCATCTCTCGTACCAGTGTGAAATCGCCCGCTTCAGCCTTGTCGATCGCCAGCTGCGCGAGATAGTTGCGCGGCACGTAGAGCGGGTTGACCGCGTTCATGCGACTGCAGCGGACGCTGTCGGGGATGGCCTCCTCGCGGATGCGAGCCTGATAGCGAGCCAGCCATTCGCCGAGGAGATTCCGGTCGACCGCCGCCCCGGTTTCAGGCTCATAGAAGCCGGACGACACCGCCGCCAGCAGACTGGCATGGTCGTCGACCGCGTCGGCACCGCCACGAATGGTCGCCAGACCGCGGAAAAAGAGCGTCATGTCGATGTCGGCCTCAGCCAGCAGCGGCCAGAGATCGGCGATGAGTGGATCGTCAGCGGTTCCTGACGCCAGCCCAATGCCCAGCTTGTCGGCCATCATCCGGCGGTAGCCCGACTGGAAGTGATCGACGTAGGCATCGAGCCCCGCCTCGAGCGGCTTGGGATCGCCCACAACGGGCACGAGCGCGTTGGCAAGTTGCAGCAGGTTCCAGTGGCCAATCTGCGGTTGGGCGACGAACCGGTAGCGGCGGCCCTGGGCGTCGGTCGTGTTTGGAGTCCAGTCGGGATCGACGTTTTCGAGCCAGCCATAGGGGCCGTAGTCGATCGTCAGCCCCAGGATCGACATGTTGTCGGTGTTCATCACGCCATGGACGAACCCCACCCGCATCCAGTGGACGATCATCGTCGCGGTCCGCCGGCAGACCTCGTCGAACATCGCGGCGACCGTCTCGGCCGTCGGCTGGCCCGACTGAGGGAGCAGGTGCGGATAGTCGGCCCGCAGCGTGAAGTCGACCAACTGTCGCAGCTGATCGACCTCCTGCCGCATGGCGAGGATCTGGAAATTCCCGAACCGTGTGAACGACGGTGCCACGCGGCAGACGATCGCGCCGGGCTCCGCTTTGGGGTGGCCGTCGTAGAACATGTCGCGGACCACGCTCTCGCCGGTGGCGACCACGCTCAAGGCTCGCGTGGTGGGCACGCCAAGATGGTGCATCGCCTCGCTGCAGAGAAACTCGCGGATCGACGATCGCAGCACCGCCAGACCGTCCGCGGTGCGGGAGTAGGGCGTGGGGCCGGCCCCCTTGAGTTGGAGCGTCCAATGCTCGCCGCGGCCGTTCACGACCTCGCCCAGATTGATGGCCCGACCGTCGCCCAACTGGCCCGCCCAGTGGCCGAACTGATGCCCGCCGTAACACATCGCGAAGGGATCCATGTCGGGCAAGAGCCGGTTGCCGCCGAAGACCTCCGCGAAAGCCCGCTCATTGTCGGGCGTCACTTCGATGTCGAGCAGGTCGGCGACCTCGCGGGCATGGGCCACGAGGGCGGGGGCGGCGACCGGTGTGGGGCTCACCCGTGACCAACAGGCCTGCCGCACCTGACGGCGGCTATTGACCGGCTCGGGATCGCCCGGCAGTTCCCTTGTGAACCGGTTTGTGAACCGATTTGTGAACCGGAGAGACTCAAGGCTTGGCATCAACGTGCCTCCGCGGCAGACGGCCTGCACGTGTTTCGCGTGAAGTCAGTCGTCGAACCTGACCTCGCGGATCTCGAACTTCATCGTCCCGGCTGGCACGTCGATCGAGACCTTTTCGCCAACCTTGCGGCCCAGCAGGCCCTGGGCAAGCGGGCTGGCCACGTTGATCCGGCCAGCGTCGTAGTCTTCCTCGCCGGCACCCACGAGCACGAACACCTCCTCGTCGCCGAACTTCAGGTCTTTCACGACCACCGTCGCGCCGAAGACGACCTCGTCGCCCGCTTCCTTGGCCCGCTCCACGATCACCGCCCGGGCAAGCTTGTCGCGGAGGACGTTGATCTTTGCCTGCATCATGCCCTGGCTCTCACGCGCCCCGTGGTACTCGGCGTTTTCGCTGAGATCCCCCTCGCTGCGGGCGGCCGCCACCCGCTGGGCAAGCTTCGGCATCTCCACGGTCTCCAGGTGATCGGCTTCCGCCTTGACCTTGTCATAGCCGGCGCGGGTCATCGGAATGCGGTCGGACGACATGCGGTACTCCCTGTAAGGATGTCGAGAAGCGGGATGAGTTGGTCCGGGCGTCCCCGCATGCGAGCAGGGACATTGGTGAAGGCGAAGGGCCGGGATCAGCCGGTCGACGCCCTTTCGGGCATATACAGAAGGCGGCCGCAACTGCGACACATCACCACCTTGCCCACGAGCAATTCGGAATGCATGTTACCCGTGATCTGGTGATAGCAGCCACCGCAGCTCTCGCCGTCGAGGGGCGCCATACCCTCCGCACCCTTCTGCTTGATGACGCGGTCATAGAGATCGCGGATGTCGGCGGGGAGATCCCGCTCGGTCGATTCGAGCTCTCCACGGAGCCGCTGCACCTCGGCCTCGAGGTGACCCGCCTCGGCGGCCACGCGGGCTTTCGTCTCCCCGAGCACCTTGCGGGCGGCCTCAACGGCGGTCTCCGCCGCGGGGAGCGTCTTCTTGATCAGGTCGACTCGTTCGAGCGACTCGAGGATCTCGTCTTCGAGCACTTTCGTGGCCATCTTGTCGGCGGCGATCTGCTCGGTGAGTGTCTGATACTCGCGATTGGTCTTGCAGGCGTTGAGCTTGCCGTCGAGGTCTCGGATCTTCGCCTCGGCCGACTTCAGCTGGAGTTGCTTCTGGTCGGCGGCCATCTTGGCCTTCTTCACGTCCTCCTGCACGCCGATTTTTCCGGCCTCCGCCGTCTCGACCTGGGTGGTGTGGGCGGCAATCTGCCGCGGGCCGGCGGTGATCCGTGCCCGGAGATCGGACAGCTGCGTGTGGATGCGGTGCAGGGTCCGCATGATTTCGCTGACGACGGCGGCGGGCATTGAATCGCTTTCGGTTCGGTCGAGGGAGAGTCCCCGCCCGGTAAGTTTACCAGATCAAAGGCTGAAAAACACCGGGCCGGCTGCCCATGCAGCCGGCCCGTTTTGGTGTTGTTGCCCCGCCAGGACGGCATCCGTCAGCCGGGCATGGCCTCCAGGAACGTCTCGAGCTGCTTCGAGCGGACCGGGTGCTGCAGTTTCTTGACCGCCTTCGCCTCGATCTGCCGGACACGCT
>JBIIOL010000376.1:0-4064 GCA_044336965.1 Pirellulales bacterium
GCCTTCGACAGCATGCGTGGGTCGGTCGTGTAGATGCCGTCGACGTCGGTGTAGATCTCGCAGAGGTCGGCGTCGAGCACGGCGGCGAGCGCCACGGCCGTGGTGTCGGAGCCGCCGCGGCCGAGCGTCGTGATGTTGCCGTTTTGGTCGATGCCCTGGAAGCCGGCGGCGATCACGATCGCGCCGTCGTCGAGCAGCTTCTTCACATGGTCGGTCGAGATCGACTTGATGCGGGCCTTCGTGTGGGTGCTATCGGTGCGGATGCCGATCTGGGCACCGGTCAGGCTCACTGCCTTGTGCCCGTGCGACTGGATTGCCATGGCGAAGAGGGCCACGCTCACCTGCTCGCCCGTGGAGAGAAGCATGTCCATCTCGCGAGCGCTGGGCCGCTCTGAAATCTGCTTGGCGAGGTCGACGAGCACGTCGGTCTGGTGGCCCATCGCGCTCACGACCACCACCACCTGGTGGCCGGCCTGTTGTCGCGCGATCGCCTTCTGTGCGGCGGCCAGGATCTTCTGCGGATCAGCCACGCTCGTTCCGCCAAACTTCTGCACCACGAGGGCCATCGACATTGTCTCCCTGCGCCGGTTGTCGGCGCGAATGTGTGCGCCGGTTGTCGGCGCGATTCCGTGCGTCGCTTGACGACGCGATCCCTTGGCAAACTAGCTCCGTAAAAACTCACCCATCAGCTTCCATCCCGGCAGGATCGACACCCCGCCGACTGCCGCAGCGACCTCGTCGTAGGTTGTCTGGCCGTTCGGCTGGATGCCACTTCCTGCCATCACGAACGGCACGGGGCCGCGGGAATGGGTCTTCGTCGTGATGAACGTGGGATGGTCGGGGCAGACGAGGATGCGATGCTCCGGCACGCCGGCCAGGAAATCTGAGAGCGGCTTCACGATCTTGGCATCGATCTCCTCGATCGCCTTGACCTTCTCGACTGCGTCGCCCTGATGGCTCGCCTCGTCCGGCGCCTCGACATGCACGCAGACCAGGTCGGCTGTGGCCAGTTCGGCTATCGCCGCCCTGCCCTTTGCTGCGTAGTCGGTATCGAGATAGCCGGTGGCGCCAGGCACCTCCAGTCGCTTCCAGCCGGCGAGCGAGGCCAGCCCCCTGAGCAGGTCGACGGCCGTGATCATGGTGCCATTCGTGCCGTATTTCTTCGTGAACGGCTCCATCGCCGGGGCACGGCCCACGCCCCAGAGCCAGACATGCGTGGCGGGCCGCTTGCCGGCCGCGATCCTCGCCTTGTTGACCGGGTGGTCGGCAAGCCAGGTGGCGCTCTTCGACATGATCTCGGTGAGGAGCCGGCTCCCTGTGCCGCGAGGAAATGAGTCGGCGACCGACTTGTCCATCAGGTCATGCGGCGGCGTCGCCCGCAGGTCGGCGCCGAGCGGTGGCGTCGTACCGGCCTTGCCGCGATACATGAGCAGATTGCGGTAGCTGACGCCTGGCTTGAACTCCCAGCCGGAAAGCTCGGGGAAGTCCGCCGCCAATCCCCGGTTGGCGGCGGCGAGGAGTTCGGTGCCCTCCTCCGTCGTGATATGGCCGGCGGTGAAGTCTTCCATGAAGGAGTCGCTCGAGGCGTCGCCGCCGTCGTTGCCCTTGGCCGATCCAGGTCGAATCGTCACGAGGTTGCATCGCACGGCCCAGTCGTCGGGCCCGAGCGTGATGCCCTGTGCAGCCGCCTCAAGCGGCGCCCGGCCGGTGAAAAAGGCGAGCGGGTCGTAGCCCATCAGGCTCATGCAGGCCACTTCCGAACCCGGCGGCAGGCTGTCGGGCACATGGTTGGTGAGCCCCACCCGGCCTCGGGCGGCGAGTGCATCCATCGCGGGGGTGCGGGCTGCCTGGAACGGCGTCTTGCCTCCGAGCGAAGCCTGCGGAGCGTCGGCGGCACCATCGGGAATCACGATCACGTATTTCATGGTTGGTTCCTCTATTCCCCCGGCATTATGCCAGAGCCTATTCCCGGAGCCCTATTCTTCGAGGACGCTCAGGCAGACGCTTCTGCCTCTGACGACATCCGATGTGTCGATCGCGGCAACGGCCTTTTGAACAGCACTCGACGCGCAGGCGTGGGTCATGATCACCAGCGGCACGCCTGCATCGGACGAGCCGGGCACGTCGTGCTGGATGACCGATGCGATCGAGATGCCGTGCTCGCCGAGGGTGCCGGTGATCTTCGACAGCACGCCCGGTTGGTCCTTGACGCGGATCCGCAGGAAATGCCGCTCGTGGGCGGCCGTGTCGCTGATTTTCGCGGCGGACGTGTCGGATTCGAGCACGCCGGTCGTGCGGAAGGTGATCGCCGCCCGGCCCACCACCGTGTCGATGATGTCGGCCACGACGGCCGAGGCGGTCGGCATCTGCCCGGCGCCCAGACCGTGGAAGAACATCCGCCCCACCGCATCGCCGACGATGCTGACGGCGTTGTAGGCGCCCCGGGTCTCGGCCAGAGGCGTGCCGATCTTCACCAGCGCCGGCGCCACCCGCATCGCGAGCCGGCCGTCGTTTCGGCTGGCCACGGCCACGAGACGAATGCGGTAGCCGAGTTCGCCGGCGTATTTCAGGAGGTCGAGGTCGAGGCCATCGATGCCGGTCCGCGGGATCTCGGCCCACGGCACCCAGACGCCGAACGCCAAATGGGCGAGGATCGCCAGCTTCTGCGTGGCGTCGGTGCCGTCAACGTCCATCGAGGGGTCGGCTTCGGCGAATCCCTTGGCCTGCGCGAGTTTGAGCACCTCGGCGTAGTCGGCGCCATCCTCCTCCATCCGCGTCAGGATGAAGTTGCTCGTGCCGTTCAAGATGCCGCGGATCGAGTCGATGCGGTTGGCGGCGAGGCATTCGCCGATGGCGGCCACGATCGGAATGCCGCCGGCCACGGCCGCCTCGAAGGCGATCGACCGGCCGTGCTTGCGAGCCAGTTCGAAGAGTTCCGGGCCGTGCTCGGCCAGCAGCGCTTTGTTGGCAGTGACGACGTCTTTTCCGTGTTCGAGGAGGTCGATCATCATCGATCGGGCGGGCTCGAGGCCACCGACGAGCAGCACCGCCACGGAGATCGAGGGATCGCCGGAGATGTCGCCGATGTTGGACGAGATCTTCCCGCCTGGCACCTGCACGCTACGGGCCTTGGCAACGTCCTTCACGACCGCCCGTTCGACGACGATCGGCCGGCCTGCATGCCGCGTGATGTGGTCGGCCGACTCAACGAGCAGGCGGACGACGCCCGACCCGACGGTGCCCAAACCGACGACGCCGACACGGACTGGTGCGCTCATGACGAAAACGACTCCCAAACAACAAATCTCAGAGCATGATGAACAGTGGATCGTAATGAGACTAGCTTGCGGCTGGAAGCACGGTGCGTGGTTTTCCGGCGTCGGTTCGGTTGTGCCGGTTATGCAGGCAGTGTCGGGCGGGTTGAAGACGGGTTTCCCGCAGCCCAACCTCCTATAAAAGCCCCCGGCGCGAGCCGGGGGATGGGCTTCGTGATACGGCTTGCTGTGCGGTTTTCGGCTGATCACGTAGAACATGTGACGTCATCAGAGCACGCATCGATTCGTAAAGGAGCTTCAAGCCTTGGAAACGTCGGCCCGTGAATTTCTCGTCCGTCTGCTCGAGACCCCGAGCCCGTCTGGCTACGAACAGCCGATCCAGCGGCTGGTGCGGGAGTATCTCGAGGGGATCGCCGACACCGTCGTTACCGACGCGCACGGCAACGTGATCGGGGCCAAGAATCCGGCCGCCCCCATGCGGATGCTGCTGGCCGGCCACTGTGACCAAATCGGCCTGATCGTCCAATACATCGACTCCGACGGCTTTATTTCGGTGCAGCCGATCGGCGGCTGGGATCCTATCCAACTCGTCGGTGCCCGGGTCGTCATCTGGACCGCAACGGGCCCGGTGAACGGCGTCATGTCGCGGAAGCCGATCCACCTGCTCACCGACGAGGAGCGGAAGGTCGTGCCGAAGATGAAGGATCTCTGGATCGACATCGGCGCCGAGAACAAGGCCGATGCCGAGAGCGTCGTGCGGGTCGGGGATCCGATCACGTTCGAACTGCG
>JBIIOL010000377.1:0-4063 GCA_044336965.1 Pirellulales bacterium
AGCCTGCTGCCCCGGATCGCCTCGGGGCGGGAGGCCGACCGACTCTCGGCCGCCGGCTTCGCTGCGGCATATGCGGGTGGAGCGGTCGCGTTGTTGATCGCCACGGGGATCGTTGCAGCCCATGAGAGGCTGGGCCTGACCACGCCGGGTGCACTGCGGTGGGCCTTCGCGTTCACCGGATGCTGGTGGCTTCTGTTCTCACTGCCGGCGGCTTGGGCGCGGTTTGGCGTCGACGGGCAGGCCGATGGCGACGAGAAGGAATTGCATGCCGGCTCCTCAGCCGGCGAGCTTGTGGCCTTCGCGCGTTCGCTGTCGGTGGTATCCGATGGCGAGGCTGGCCGCTCGCTGGGCCGGGTGCTGCTGGGATGCGTGCTCGTGTTGGGAGCGGTGCAGACCGCGATCGCGCAGTTTTCGAGTGTGGCTCTCGAGGAGTTTCACCTCGACGGGACGGCACTGGTCTGGCTTGTGCTTCTGGTGCAGGCGGTGGCACTGCCCGGGGCGCTCTTCATCGGCTGGCTATCGTCGCGCTGGAATCGCGATGGTGCGATGGCCGTCTGTCTGCTCGGCTGGATGGTCGTGCTCGCGCTGGCATGCCTGGTGCAGACGCCCACGCAACTCCACTGGCTTGCAGCGCTTTTGGCGCTGGTGCTGGGTGGCGTGCAGAGCGTGATCCGTGCGCTCGTGGCCGAAATGGCACCCCGCGGTCGCTTTGGCGCCACGTTTGGACTCATGCAGGTGGGCACGAAGCTCTCCGGGTTCGTGGCCAGCCTGCTGTTCGGGGCGGTGCTCGCGATGTCGGGGCTTCCGCGGGCCGGGCTCATCACCCTGCTCGTGCAGATCGCTGTCGGTTGGTGGTTTCTCAAGCGGCAACGGTGACAGCCCCCCAGCCACGAGAATCAACCATGGCCAGACATACCATCGCAGTCGCCTGCAGCATCGATGACCGGTATGCCCTGCCGCTGGCGGTGATGCTCGAGTCGCTCGCGGCATGCCTGGCGCCGCCGTGGCAGATGAGGGTATATCTCCTTCACCGAAACCTGTCGCAGTCTGCCCGCGTCGCGATCGCCTCGCTCGTCGATCTGCATCCCATCACGCTGGCGGGCCCGTGTCTCGACCGCCTGCCGCGTGATCACCGGTATCCGCTCGAGGCTGCCGCGCCGCTCTTTCTTCCCGATCTACTACCTGCGGACATCGGCCGTGTACTCTTCCTCGACGCCGACATGCTCGTGCTCGACGACATCGGGCCACTCTGGAACCACGATCTCGCCGGCCGGTCCTGGGCCGCCGCGATCGACCCGGCGATCCCGCTGTGTCGATCGCCACGCGGGGTGCCGTTGAGCGTCGCCAGCGGTATCCCCGCGGACGCCCCCTATTGCAATGCTGGCGTCATGCTCATCGATGTGGAAGCCTGGCGGCAGCGTGGGGTGGCGGAGCGGGCACTCGGCTCTATCGGTCGCATTGCGAACCGCGTCGATTTCCTACACCAAGAGGCTCTCAACGCGACTGCGTGGAACGACTGGACGCCGCTCGAACCGCGGTGGAACCTTCCCGCGACCGTGGGTCGACGGTTTGATCAGACCTCCGTCGTGGCCGCCGCCGCGCCGGCCATCGTGCACTTTGCCGGCCGGATGAAGCCCTGGCGGATGCGGATCGCCGGCCGGTTTGCCGAGCCGTATGCGCGGGTGCTCGCGCGGGTGGTCGACCGCCTACCCGCGCAGCGTTGCACCATGCGAGACGCTCTCGTTGGCTTGTATGACCGCATGCTGAGAGATTGGTGCTATCCGTGCGAGCGATTCCTCTGGGAGCGACGTGTGTTATGAAACCTGATCTGTCAGTCATTCTGCCTGCCATGCGAGGCCATCGGTCGGTGCAGGCGGCGATCGACGCCTGGCAGGCGCAGACCTTCCGGGAGAGGCTCGAAATCGTCGTGCTCTGCCCCGACGTTGAGGAGGCGAACCGCGACCTTGGGCCGGAGTGCCTCGTTGTCCGCACGGAATCGCTGGATGTTCACAAGGCCCGCGCGGCCGGTGTCGAGGCGGCGACAGCCGACGTCGTCTTCATGGCCGAGGACCATTGCCTGCCGGAGCCAGACTGTGCGGAACGGCTATTCGCCCGACTGGCCGAAGGCTGTGACGTTGTGGGCGCGTCGCTGCAACCCGGCACGGCCACAGCCTTCGCCGAGGCATCGTTCGTGCTGGGCTATGGCCAGTGGATGATGCCAGTGACGTCCGGACCGGTCGCGCACCTGCCGGGACACAACTACGTGATGCGGCGGAGTCACCTGCTCGAACAGGGCGACCAGCTTTCTGACGCGCTGCTCATCAACGCGTTTTTGTTGCCCCGTCTGCGGGCTGCGGGGTTGCGTTTTTTTCTGGAAGCAGACGCGATGATGACCCATTACGACCCGCCTCGATTCGGCCAGTCGCTGTTCGTTTTGGGTGCCGGCGGCCTTGGCTTCGGCGCGGTTCGAACGGAGCGGTGGCCGTGGCCGGCTCGGGGGCTCTACGCCCTGGCGTTTCCGGCCGTCGCGGGGGCGCACTGGCTGCGAGCCTGCCGGCAACAGGTCCGCAGTGGCGGCCTGTCGCTGACGACGGTCCGGCGTCTGCTCGCGGCGATCCCCCTGGCGATGGCGTGGGGTGTTGGTGAGTCGGTTGGCGCCGTGCTCGGCCGACGTCGCGTGGAACGCCATACCTGGCGGGCCGAGGTGAAGCCTGTGCCACCGGAATGGGTCGCCAAACACCGGCGCCGAACTGGGGGGCCGCTCCCGCCCACGCGGTGACCGACGACTTTTCTACAGCAGCTCGCTGGCCAGGTCGGCGAGCGCCGATCGCTCTCCCTTCTCGAGTGTCACGTGAGCGTAGAGTGGCTGGCCCATCATGCGATGGATCAGGTAGCTCAGGCCGTTGGAGAGGGCGTCGAGATAGGGCTGGTCGATCTGGGCCACGTCTCCCGTGAAGACGATCTTCGTCCCCTCGCCGGCCCGCGTGATGATCGTCTTCACCTCGTGGGGCGTGAGGTTCTGCGCCTCGTCGATGATGAAGAACATCCGCTGCAGGGAGCGGCCGCGGATGTAGGCCAGCGGCGTGATCATCAGCTTCTCCGACTCCCGCATCTCCAGGATTTTGTGGGCGGCCTGCGAGTCCTCGCCGCACTGGTGGCGGATCACCGTGAGGTTGTCGTAGAGCGGCTGCATGTAGGGGTCGAGCTTGTCGCCGATGTCGCCCGGGAGAAATCCGAGATCGCGGTTCGACAGCGGCACGACCGGACGGGCCAGCATGATCTGCCGGTAGCGCTGCCGGCATTCGAGGGCGGCGGCCAGCGCGAGGAGTGTCTTGCCGGTGCCGGCGGTGCCGGAAAGGGTGACGAGTTTGATGTCGTCGTCCATCAGGGCCTGCAGGGCGAACGACTGTTCGGCATTCCGCGGGCTGATGCCATAACAGGTCTGCTTCTCGATGCGGACGAACGACGCATCGGACCGGCGGTAGGTCGCCAGCGCAGACTTGCTGCCGTTGCGCAGCACGAAGTTCTCGTTGGCTCGCGGCGGTTCCTCGATTGGCAGATCGGCTGCGGGCAGCCTGCCACTCTGGGCGTAGAGCCGGTTGATCACCTCGGAGTCGATCCCCTCGATCGTCCGCTTGCCGGTGTAGAGCGTGTCGAAGCCCTTGACCTTGTCGGAGGTGTAGTCTTGGGCGCGGAGGCCGAGCGACTTGGCCTTCATCCGCAGGTTCGTGTCCTTCGAGACGAGGATCACCGGCCGCGGCGTCGATTGCTGCTGGAGGCCGAGGGTCGCCCGCAGGATGCGGTGGTCGGGCGTGTCCTGCAGAAACGATTCGTGCAACCGACTGTCAGCACCGCCTCCCAATACCACGCGGATCGAACCCAGCCCCTGCCCCAGCGGGCTGCCCTCGGCGGAGAGCACGTCGCCTGTGAGCGCATCGAGGCGGCGGAGAAACTCGCGGGCCTGGAAGTGGATGTCTTCGTTGCCGCGTTTGAACTGGTCGAGTTCCTCGAGCACCGTGATCGGAATCGCGATGTCGTTCTCCTCGAAGTTGCGGATGCAGCC
>JBIIOL010000378.1:0-4061 GCA_044336965.1 Pirellulales bacterium
GGCTGCCAAGCTGATCGTTGCCAGGTGGAAACCGCTTCTTGGCCTGTTCGTAGTTTGAGAGCGCCACGCCCATCTGCTTGAGATTGTTGGCGCACTGCATCTTGCGGCCAGCCTCGCGGGACCGCTGGACGGCCGGCAGCAACAGACCAATCAGCGTCCCGATGATGGCGAGCACCGCGAGCAGTTCGACGAGCGTGAAGCCACTCGGAGCGGTGCGTGACGAGGTGTTTTTCATGGCTGATTTCTCGGGGCGGACAGAGCCCGTGGTAAGATGCGTAGGATATGCCGCCGATTGCGGGAATCAAGCTCGCGAGATGGATTTCTCGGGAAAATCTGACATTTTGGCGATTGGACAGTCTGGCGCGGCGCCGAGCAGCGGCACAGGTCATCGTCCGCAAGATGTTTGATTACAAGGACTTCCGTTCCAAAACAGGCGTATTTGTGGGTGTTGCCGAGGGGGCACGCAGGGTCAGATGATTCTAAATCTTGTCGCGGCACCGGCGGCCAGCGGGTTGCCTGCCCGGTCCGTAACGCCCGTCTTCACGAAGGAGAGGGTGTAGGTTCCGGGTTCCGCCAGGGCGAGTTGTTGCTGAAACGTAAACGTCCTCCCGTCAGAAGACTGGGACAGCGTGATCGCGCCGACGTAGAGCGAAGCCCGACTGTCTTTGATGGGTACGTTGGGGATCGTGACTCCAGACTGCGTTCGGCCCGAAAGGATCAGGCTGGACAACCGCACCCCCGACACCGGCTCGGAGAACGTCAGTGTCGCGCGTCCATTGACCGAGTCGTAGGCAAGGCTGGCCGTGGGCGGCGTGGGATCAACGGCCATCCACATCGGCGTTGCCGTGCTCCAGACCTGCCCCGGGCCAACAGCATAGGCCGTCAGCGTGTGGGCGCCGGCTGTGAGCGGCCGGGCTGCAGGTGTTGCAAGGCTCCATGCACCCCGGGCCGTGGCGGTCGTCACGCCAAGCAACTGCCCGTCGGCGTAGACGACCACTTTCGACCTGGCTGCAGCTGCGCCTGCAAACACCGGTCGCACGAGCCGCGTGATGCCGTCACCGCGGATACCCGTATCGCTTGCCGCCGTCAGCCCGATGGATGGGGCCGCCACCGTCAGTGCCATCCGCTGCTCGAGCGACTCAAGGCCGATCGACGCTTCGCGGCTCCGCAGCCCGACGGATCGGCGTCGTTGCGTTGGTCTCGTGGCGGCGACATATGTGCGGACGATGGACTGCAGAAGAGACAATGGCATGGGGCACCTTCGGGGTAGAAACGAGGCCGCCGACGGACTGGGTGGGAATCTGGGTAGACAGCGCGAACGGTGGGAACGATCCTACGGTGGAAACCGCCCCAGAGTTTGGGTTCGGTCTTATTTTCAGCCGGGACACAGCAGAGTCAAGGAACAGGCCACCATGGAATTCGGGGACGCAAAGGGCTGGAAAGCGGCCCTCTCCCTCCGGCGGGCCGTGGCGATTTTCCCCTGGACACACCCGGTCAGGTGCCGTCAGCGACGCGGTTTCATCCGCGAATGGCTGTTTTTCACTGTGTTTGCAGGCAAAAGTGGCGAACGTATGATCGACCTGCGGCATTGTCGGCGGCGATTTCCCCGGCCGCGATTCCCGTGGCTTGGTGGCCTTCGGCCGGATTGGAACGGAGACATTCTATGAACATCCTTGTCACCGGCGGTGCCGGATTCATTGGCAGCCATATCGTCGACGGCCTCCTGGCGGCGGGGCACCACGTCGAGGTGCTCGATGATCTCTCCACCGGCTCGCGGGACAACCTGCCCCCCGGCGTGCCGCTCCATGTTGCCGACATCGTCGATCCGCAGGCCGTCGCCCGCGTGTTCGAGGCGGCACGGCCCGATGCGGTCTGCCATCAGGCGGCGCAGATGTCGGTGAGCCGGTCTGTCCGCGAGCCCCTCTTCGATGCCCAGGTCAACTGCATCGGATTGATCAACGTGCTCGAGGCTGCAGCCAGACACGGCTGCCGCCGCGTGGTCTTCGCGTCGAGCGGCGGCGTGCTGTATGGGGAAGTGACGACGCCGGCTCCCGAATCGACGCTCGCCAACCCGGTCAGTCCCTACGGCATCACCAAGTGGGTTGGCGAACGGTATCTGAAGTTTTTCGCCGAAGAGCACCAGATGGCGACGGTCGCCCTCCGCTATTCCAACGTCTACGGTCCCCGGCAGAACCCACACGGCGAGGCCGGCGTGGTGGCAATCTTCTGCAAGAAGTTGCTGGCGGGCGAACCGGCCCGCATCAATGGCGACGGTCAATACATCCGCGATTACGTTTTCGGCCCCGACGTCGCCCGTGCCAACGTGCTGGCCCTGACGGCCGACCTGCCCGCCGTGGTGCCGGGCACGCTCACGAGCCTGAACATCGGCACCGGCCTCGGAGCGGACGTCAACGACCTGGAGGCGATGATTCGCACCGCCGTCGGTGACGCCCTCGCCCGTCGTGGTCGGCGGGTGGCCCTGCCGCTACCGGAGCACGGGGCGGCTCGGCCGGGTGACCTGCGGTCAAACCTCGTCGATGCCCGCCGCGCCGGTGAACTGCTCGGCTGGAAGCCAACGGTTGCGCTCGACGCGGGCCTGGCCCTGACGGCCGAGTGGTTCGCCGCCCATATCCCCTCGTAGCCGGTCAGATCGCCTCACGGCCCGTCAGTCGTCCGTCAGGCCATCGAGGGCGCCCGACGCCAGCCGCTGCCGGAGCGACGGCGAATCGAGGTAGGGCGGAAAGCGGTGGCTCTTGCCGACGATCGGCGCGGCATCGATCTGGACGAACTCGACCTCCGGCGGCATCCAGCGGGCGGGCATGTTCTCGTGTCCGAGTGCCTCGGTTCCCAGATCGGGAGCGACGAACTCGAAGAATCGCAGCGCCTGATCCCGCGTGTTGTTCAAGAGCGTCAGTCGGTCGAGGCAGCGGAGCACCTTTCGGTATTCGCCGCACGGAGCCAGAGCGTCTTGCCGAACCGCCGACGCCACCATCACAAGATGGAGCTTCGCTGGGCGGTCAATCCACGGCTGGAGATTGGAACGCCCCAACCGCTGGGTGCCGACGAGATGGTCGAGGGCCTCCAGGGCGATGAGCCCGCCGTAGCTGTAGGCCACGATCGCCACCGGCCGCGTGGGCTCCACCTGGCCCAGCAGCCAGGCGAGATAGTGGCCCTCCGTCATCGATCGCTCGTATTTGGCGCGGCTGTCCCGCAGCAGGTGTCCCTCCCGGGAACTCGGCCACGAAAAGATCACCGTGCGGGCGGCGGGAGCGTTGGGATGGCAGGCCGCGAGCCGCCGGGCCAACAGCAGGCCCTGCGACTTTGCGTCGGCCGAATCGTAGCGGTTGCCGTGGATGAAGATCAGCAGTGGCCGCTGCGGATCGTCCAGCAGGGTGGGAAGGTCTGATCGAATCCAGCGGCTGCACGCCGCATCGGGAACCAGCCGTTCGATGTCGAATGTCGCATGGGATGGGAGGCGACTGATGTCAGGCAGCCGCCGCGTGCTGACGACCCAGACGTCGTCGTCGCCGTTCGAAGTCCTGTCCGTCGCGACAGGGGCGTCGGCCGACGGCGACGCCTGAACCCTCGTGGCGCAGCAGCACACCGCCGCGATCGCCGTCAGTGCCAGGAAAGATTTGAATGCAGCGAAAAGACGCAAGACAGACACCGAACGCATGGAAGACCAGCCCGTGCCGCGACGCGGCTATTCATCGACTGTCCACAACAGTAGCACGTGTTTTCGGGTGGCGGATCATGTTTTCAGGTGGCGGATCATGAGCGATCGCACGGCGGTGGAAAGGGTGAGCTGGCGCAATCGCTACGGTCAGGTCCCATCGGCAAGGTCGTCGTCGCGGGCTGCAACCGGCAGGAAAATTTTTTGGAGAAACGGTCCCCTTTTTCCGACCGGGCCGCGGATCGTGAGCTAGGTTTTCTCAGGCGTCGTCGCGGACGACGCATCGTGTCCGACCGCGGGTCGTACCCGGCCCGACGGTGGTGGAGATGCCAATCATGTGCCGTACCCTGTGCCTCGTGATCGCCCTCGGTAGCCTCGCAGCCGCCCC
>JBIIOL010000379.1:0-4059 GCA_044336965.1 Pirellulales bacterium
CGCCCTCGAGCGCGGCGATCGCCCGGGAAAGATCGGCGCGGTCGATCAGCAGATCGACGTCCACGGTGGTCCGGACGGCCGCCGGGTCGATCCGCGCCACCCAGGCCGCGACCGCATGGCCGCCGACGACCGCATGCGGAATCCCGGCGGCGTCGAGCGCCGCGACGGCCCGTTTAAGGCGTTCCTTCACCATGGCCACCGCCTGTTCCACGCGATCGAACACGTCGAAGCCGAACGTCACCACGCCCGGCCCCGGCATTCGTGCGAACACATCTCGCGGATTGGCAGTCATACGCCAGAGTGTACCGCCAGCCGCCGATCGCGACCCGATGAGTGTACATGGGTACAGAAGTTTGATCAAATCTTGCGGCAGCCCGCGGTCACAACGACGAGCAGCGTGCTACTTCCGGTAGATGAGCCAGCGCATCTCGCTCGGCGACGCGTCTCGCGGCACGTCGAAGACGTCCTGACCGCTCACCCAGTTGGCGTACCAGCTCGTCGGCGGCCACGCCCCTTCCGGCAGGTTTTGCTTTTCGTAGTCAAAGACCGAATCGTCGGCGACGAGCGCAAGCGGCAGGCCGGCCGCCGCGGCCGTCACCTCCTCGCGGGTGAAGATCGTCGTGTAGACCTGCTGGCCAAGTTCGCGGGCGGCGGCATCGGGCTCGTAGCCGCCCCGCGGGAGAAAGACGTTGAACACGAGCCGGCCGCCCGGCGCGAGGCACTCGGCAGCGAGTTCGAACATGCCGCGCAGCTGCTCGACCGTGCGGAAGTCCGACACCACCTCGGAGAGCACGATGAGCTGGTAGTCGCGGCGCAGGTCGTCGCGGGTCGCGAACACATCGCGCTCGAGCACCCGCACGGGTAGCGACTCCTTCGCGGCATCGGCCCGCAGCGCGGCCGCGAATTTCTCGCTCATCTCGACCGCGTCAACGGGGTGGCCGCGGCGGGCGAGGGCCAGGCTGTTGCGGCCGGTGCCCGCCCCGACGTCGAGCACCGGGCACGCCGCCGGAGCGGCGGCCTCGCCGGCGAGCGACCACACCCTCGCGTCGGGTGACGTGCCAAAGTAGGGCGGCTGGCGGGTGGCTACCCAGGCGTCGTAGGTGCCACCGATCGTGTTCCACACGGCCTTCACGTGGTAGTTCACCGTCAGGCCGACCGGGGAATCGTAGCTGATCAGAACCTCCGACCGCGGCGACGCCGCGTAGGCGGCGGCGAGTTGGCCCGCGAGCACCTCACGGAGGCGGTCGCTCTGCTCGGGGGAGAAATCGACGCCGATCGCGGAGAAAGCTCGCTCGCACAGCGCCTGGTATTGATCGAGCATGCCCGGCACGGCGGGCAGACGGATCTCGCCGCTGGCGATCGCACGGCCGAGCAGCCGCCGCGTCATCGCCTTGCGGAGCGGCAGGTCGGCCGAGCCGGAGGCGCGCAGATGCGGCAGCGCCATGTCGCGGTTGGCCGCGATCCGCGTGCGGTCTTCGTCGGGGATGTCGTCGCGGGCGAGTAGTCGCTGGGTGAGTTCGAACGTCTCGTCCCACCGTCCGAGCCACGAAGCACAGACCGCCTGCTCGTCGAGAGCCCGCCATGCGTAGACGTCGGCGTGCACGAAGAGTTTGTCATTCGTCGGGAGCGGGATCTCGGCAGCCATGCGGGCGAAGAGGTGGCCGAGCGGATACCGTGCATCTTTGCGGTGTCGGCTGGCGATAGCATGCAGCGGCTCGGCCCGACTGGGCCGGTGGTTCCACGCCCGGAGGTAGGCGTCCTGCACGGCGGACCACGGCTCGCCGTGCTGCTCCATCGCATTCGCGACCTGGTAGAGCGAGCAATAGACTTCCTCGTCCCAGCCGCCCATCTCGGCCCGCCGCGCATACCACGTGCGGGCCTGGGCAAAGTCGCCGGTGTCGCGATAGCTTTGCGCGAGGTAGAAGACCGACCGAGTGTCGTCGGGGTGGCGGTCGACCTCCGCCTGGAGGATCGCGGCGTCGCGGGCATACTTCTGCGGATCGCGGTTCCGCGAGCCGAGCCGCCGCGAATGGATGTGGTAGTCGCCCTCGAGCTGTGCCTCCGTGAAGGGCACGTCGCAGACGGCGACCTCGTGGAGCACGCCCTGGTACCGCCAGGGCACGCCGTTTCGAAACAGCTGCCGCCGCCAATACTCGATGCCGTCGCGGAACCGCATCGAGTAGCCGTCGGCGGTGAGGCCGGTGAAATCGACCGTGCCCTCCACGATGTCGTCAGCGTCCATCACCCAGATGTAGTCGGCCCGGTCCTGGGCGAGGGAGAGCGCCTCAGTGCGATTGTGCCCGAAGTCGTGCCAGGGCCGCTCGTGCAGTTCGCCAGGGATGCCGCGGTCGGCCATGAGGCGGCGAATGATGTCCTGCGTGCCGTCGTCCGAGCCGGTATCGACGATCACCCAGCAGTCGATCCGGTCGGCGACCGCCGCGATCAGTTCGTGGATGATGTGCGACTCGTTCCGCACGATCATGTTGAGGCAGATCCGCGGCCTGCCAGCCAGCCTCGCCTCTTCACCCACGATCATGCTCGGCTGCTCCCTCGTCGTTCCATGCTACGCTCCGGATCGCCCAGGGCGTCGATCGCCCGGGGACTGCGGCCTGATTCTACGCGATTGGCCGAAGCCCCATCGCCACGAAGTCGAGCTGCCAGAGCGACTGGAACAGCGTCTTCGCGAACTGCTCGAGGTCGGCCGGCGTGCGGTCTTGGTTCAGCCCCTTCCCCGCCGCGGCGACGATCTCACGAATCGTTCGACGGCCGTCCACCTGCTGGGCAAGCGCCACCTGAACCGCGTCGAGGTTCGTGCTCCAGCTGGGGCGGGAGATCTGGTTGCCGCTGAGCCCGCAGCGGTATCGCAGCGAAGGCACGTAGTTCAGGGCATCGGCCGACGCGAAGTCGATCCTGTAGGTGGCCGTCGGACGGTCGGCGCGGCACGCCGTGAAGAAATGGCAGGCGTTGCGGATGTTGACCCGCTCCATGATCGACCACTGCTTCTGCCCGGGCAGTGTCGCCACCGCGGCGTGAAACGCGCTCGTCGAGACCATCGGCGGATAGTAGGCGCTCTTGAGGAACAGGTCCTGAAAGACCAGGCCTGACGAGGCGACAAGGTCGAGGCAGTCGTCGACCGTGTAGCTGCGTTCGCGGCCGTGCAGGAACGTGTCGACGAGCCCCGCGTCGAACTCGAGATCCGGGGCGACGGAAACGTAGCTCTTGATTGGGTGATCCTGCGACAGCGTCGCCAGCGCGTCTTTGACCATCAGCACCGACGGATCGTTTTGCCGCAGGCCCAGCTCGCGAAATACGCCCTGCAGCATCTCGACGCCGATCCGTCCGTACTTCGCGTAGAGCATGATCGCGGCCACGCCATCAGGCCGCAGGCACGCGGCGAGCGCCTTCATGCCAGCCTTCGGCTCCGCCATGTGGTGGAGCACGCCGGTAGAGACGATGAGATCGAAGTCGCGGTTCAGCGAGCCCACCTCCTCGATCGGGAGCCGGTGCAGCTCCAGATTCTTCATCGCGTACCTGTCCTTTAGGTACGCGTGGTGGTCGAGCGACGGCTGGCTCACGTCGATGGCCACGACCTTCGCCTCGGGGTTCGTATAGGCGAACACCGCGGCCTGGTTCGTGCCGCACCCGGCCACGAGGATGTCGAGGCCGGGCCTGGACTCGCGATCCGGCCAGAACATCCGGTGAGCGTGGCTGGGGTCGAACCACTGCCAGTTGTTGGCGAGCCATCCCTTGAGATCGAGGATGGGCTGGGGATACATCCAGCGTTCGTACTGGTTGGAGACGACGTCTGCGAGCGGGCTGGTGCTCATGTCGGAGAGTCTCGTGGAAGTCAGGCCGTGCCGTGGATGGCGCCGGCGGCGATCGCGTCGAGGGCGATCTGCGACCATGTCTCGAACCGCTCGCGGTCGGCCAGCAACGCGTCGAGCGTGTCGAACCCGCACTCGACCAGCTCGCTCTCGCGGGAAGCGACCTCGGGCCGCTCCAGTTCCATGATGTGCACGATGCCCAAGTGGACGCTGCCCACCGGCGTGGCATCGTCGT